>JBDKEX010000042.1:0-4282 GCA_039798985.1 Pseudomonadota bacterium
CGAATGCGCTCGGTCGAGCCCATGCTGGTGCCGCCGTATTTGTGTACGATCAAAGCCATTTGTGGAAAGCAAATAAAGCGCCGGAACAAGAAGGATTTGCGTTTGCCGGCAGGTGGGCGCAAAACTTTTCGATTATATCGGGGGACTTTGGCCTTCCGTCCCGGGCTGGTACGTCAGCAGAGCGCCCTGGCGGATCAACCAACCTTGGGCCACCTTGATTCGAATGCGGTGGCCCCTTGTGGTGCAAGCCCCCAATTGGTGCAGTGCCTCTTGCAACTGCTTGTCGCTGGGGGTTGCATTCCACCCGGTCTTCAGCCAATACCGCAACAAATTGCCTTGCCTGGCCCGGCTGAGGGCACGCAAACGCTTGATTTCGGGCGGGTTGCCCACCCCCAACAGGTCTTCTCGGGCCAATTCCAGCAACAAACTTTGCCCCTGGGCCGCATGGCGGGCGGTTCGTGCAAAGGCCGACAAGGCGTTTGGAAAGGCCGCCAACAGCGGGGGCAATACTTCAGACCGAATACGGTTGCGCGTGTAACGCGTGTCGGAGTTGGTGGGATCTTCCACAAAAGGGATAGAACTGCCCGCCAACGCCTCGCGCAAGGCCGTGCCCGGGGTGGCCAAAAACGGGCGCCCGAACACCACACCGTGGCGCACCATGGTGTCTGGCATAGCGGCCAAACCCGGCAGGCCTGCGCCACGCGACAGCGCCAACAACATGGTTTCCAGCTGGTCGTGCGCGTGTTGCCCCAAGAGCACGCAACAGGCCTGGGCGTCAAGCGCCATTCGAGCCAGCGCAGCGTAGCGTGCGCGGCGGGCCGCGTCCTCGGGGCTCTCGCCCGGTGCAGGGCGGGCGTTCAAGTGGGCCACCCGGAGCTCAATATGCCAGCGTTCGCACATGCTTTGAGCGTGGGTCACAAATCCGTCGGCGGCGGCTTGTATGCCGTGGTGAACATGCAAAGCAACCACCCGCCCCGGCCAAAGGGCCTGCGCAGCCCAAAGCAAAGCTGTGGAATCGGCGCCGCCGCTGAAAGCCACCGCCCACTTCGGGTTTTCTGCCAGGTTCAGTACGGTACTGTGCCGTTCGGCCCAAGCCCGCAGCGCATCTTCCAACAGGGCAAAACCGGGCTGAACCTTTTCAGCCCCCGGCATTTCAGCGCCGGTCACCCTTGCCTTCACCTCGGCCATCCGCTTTGGTGTCAGTGAAACGCCCGTAACTGTTCAATCGCGCATAACGCCTGTCCACCAACTCTTTGGTTTTGAGGTCGGCCACTTGCCGGAAAGCGTCGTTCAAAGCACGCTTGAGGAAAGCCGCCATTTGCTTGTGGTCGCGGTGGGCGCCGCCCACAGGCTCATTGACAATTTTGTCAACCAAGCCCAAGGCCTTGAGCCGATGCGCGGTGATGCCCAAAGCCTCGGCAGCATCGGAAGCCCGGTCGCTGGTTTTCCAAAGAATCGAAGCGCACCCTTCAGGGCTGATGACCGAGTACACCGAGTATTGAAGCATCAACACCTGATCGGCAACCGAAATGGCCAAGGCACCGCCAGAGCCGCCCTCGCCGATGATGGTGGAGATGATGGGCACCTCCAACTGGGCCATTTCAAAAATATTGCGGCCGATGGCTTCGGATTGACCGCGCTCTTCGGCATCGATGCCTGGATAGGCGCCCGGCGTGTCCACGAATGTAAAAACCGGCAATCCGAATTTTTCGGCCAGCTTCATCAGCCGCAGGGCTTTGCGATAGCCCTCAGGGCGGGTCATGCCAAAGTTGCGCGCAGCACGTTCCTTGGTGTCGCGGCCTTTTTGGTGGCCAATCACCATGCAGGGCTGGCCGTTGAAACGGGCCAAACCTCCCACAATCGCCAAGTCATCGGCAAAGTGCCGGTCACCGTGCAGTTCCACAAAATGGGTGAATATTTCACCCACGTAGTCCATGGTGTAGGGTCGGTCGCTGTGGCGAGCGATTTTGGTGACCTGCCAAGGACTCAGGGTGCTGTAGATGTCTTTGGTGAGCTGCTGGCTTTTTTTGCTCAGTTGTTCGATTTCATCGGAAATATCAACCGCTGATTCGGATTGCACATAACGCAGCTCTTCGATTTTGCCTTCGAGCTCCGCAATGGGTTGCTCAAAGTCCAGGAAATTCTTTTTGGCCAAGGTCAAACTCCTTTGGTCTTGGGGGTTGTGCGGCGGCTCAGTAAGCCACGGGCACCGGATCCAACGAGCGCCAAATATACCAAGTTGCCACGCTGCAGTACGGCGCCCAGGCGGCAGCTACCTCGCGGGCCTCGCTGCGGCTCACAGGTTCACCCGAAAAATAGCTCTTGCTGATACCGTTGATCAAGCCCACATCGTCCAGCGGCAACACATTTGGGCGCAGCAGGTAAAAAATCAGGAACATCTCGGCCGTCCAGCGGCCTATGCCTCGTATGGCCACCAGTTCTTTGATGATGGCCTCGTCGTCCATGCCCTGCCATGCGTCCACATGCAACAGGCCGCTGTCAAAGTGAAGCGACAAGTCGACCAAGTACTCAACCTTGCGGGCGCTCAACCCTGCGGACCGCATGTCGTCCACCTTTAAACGCAGCACCTGGGCGGGGGCAACATTCGGGAGCAAGGCTTCAAACCGGTTCCACACCGACTGTGCGGCCTTTACCGAGATTTGCTGACCCACCACGCTGCGGGCCAACGTGGTGAACGCATCCCCACGAGACTGCAAGGACGCATCTGGGAATTGCGGAATCAGTTTGTTCATGACGCGGTCGCTCTTGGTCAGGTGCTCGCAAGCATCCTGCCAATAGGCCGGGCGCAACAATGCCCCACCCAGAACCGTCGTAGGCGCTTTAGACATGGTTCAAGCGCGCTCCCAGGTGGTCCCACCGGCCTGGTCTTTCAACACCACGCCATGCTCCAACAAAACCTTGCGGATTCGGTCCGCTTCGGCGAAGTTTTTGGCGGCTTTGGCCGTGGCACGGGCTTCTATTTGCGCCTGTATGGCCGCTTCGTCAAGGCCACTGTGGGTGCTTCCACCTTGTAAAAAGGCTTTGGGGTCTTCTTGCAGCAGACCCAGGGTGGCGCCCAGGGCTTTGAGCAAACCGGCCTTTTCGGTCGAATGGCTGCGGTTGACTTCTCCGGCCAGTTCGAACAGCACGGCCACGGCCTCGGGGGTGCCAAAGTCTTCGTTCATCGCTGCCTGGAAACGGGCAGCGTGCGGCTCGGACCAGTCAATTGCGCCCTCGCCTGCGGGTACGGCGTCCAGCGCGGTGTACAGGCGCTTCAGGGCAGCTTTGGCGTCGTCCAGGTGAGCGTCGCTGTAGTTCAGCGGGCTGCGGTAGTGGGCGCGCAATATAAAAAAGCGAACAGTTTCGGCGTCGTACTTTTCCAGCACTTCGCGGATAGTGAAAAAATTGCCCAGGCTTTTGGACATTTTTTCGTTGTCCACACGCACGAAGCCGTTGTGCATCCACACACTGGCCAAGGGCTTACCTGTAGCGCCCTCGCTTTGGGCAATTTCGTTTTCGTGGTGGGGGAATTGCAAGTCGGCCCCACCGCCGTGGATGTCGAAGCTCTCCCCCAGCATTTCGCAGCTCATGGCCGAGCATTCGATGTGCCAGCCGGGGCGCCCCAAACCAAAGGCACCACCCCACTTGGCCTCGTCGGGCTCGGTTTCTTTGGCGGATTTCCAGAGCACAAAATCCAAGGGGTCGTGTTTGCCGTCGTCCACCGCCACGCGCTCGCCGGCGCGCAGATCGTCCAGGCTTTTGCCCGACAACTTGCCATAACCGCTGAACTGGCGCACGGCGTAGTTAACATCGCCGTTGGCGGCTTTGTAAGCCAAGCCTTTTTGTTCCAGAACGCCAATCAAGGATAGCATTTGCGGCACAAACTCTGTGGCCCTGGGCTCGAAGGTGGGGCGTTCAATTTTCAGTGCGTCGGCATCTTGGTGCAAGGCATCTACCATGCGGTCGGTCAAGGCGCGAATGGTCTCGCCGTTTTTCAAAGCACGGGCAATGATCTTGTCGTCAATATCGGTGACGTTGCGCACATAAGTAACCCGGTAGCCACTGGCCTTGAGCCAGCGTTGCACCACATCAAATGCGACCATGGAACGGGCGTGCCCCAGGTGGCACAGGTCGTAAACGGTCATGCCGCACACGTACATGCGCACGTGGCCTGGCTCAAGCGGCGCGAAAGCGTCCACGCGGCGCGTGAGTGAGTTGTAAATACGCAAGGTCATGGGGATTAGAGGTGGGGGCCCGAAACGTCCCCCTCAGATACAATCGT
>JBDKEX010000043.1:0-5716 GCA_039798985.1 Pseudomonadota bacterium
GCAAGAGCGTGTTGCAGGCCGCCTGGAGCGGAGCGGTGTCGCAGAACCCGTTCCTGAGCTTCAAGTTCAAGGGCGCAGCCAAGGGCGAGAAGCTGCAGGTCAAGTGGACCGACAACAAGGGCGACTCACGCACCGATGAAGTCGCCATCGCCTGAGCAGGCGGGCGCTTCCAGACCACATCCGCAACAGATGCGGTGATTTCCCACTAAAACGAGAGAGAGACATGGCGCAAAAAAATTGGTGGATGGCAAGCTTGCTTGCCCTGGGTGCGGTAGCCGCACATGCCCAGGATTCGGCGGTGGATGGGATTGCCAAATACCGCGAAATGCTGCAAGACGGCAACCCTGCGGAGCTGTTTGAGGCCAAAGGTGAAGACCTTTGGACCAAAAAGCGGGGCCCCAAAAACGCATCGTTGGAACAGTGTGATTTGGGGCTGGGGCCCGGGGTGGTCAAAGGCGCGTTTGTGCAGCTGCCCAAGTTTTTTAAAGACACAGGCCGTGTTCAAGACTTGGAAAGCCGTCTGATCACTTGCATGGAAACCTTGCAGGGCATCAACACCTCTGAAATCAACACCCGTGGTTTTGGCAAGGGCGAAACCGCCAACGTGGTGGCGCTGTCCACGTGGATAGGCGCCATGTCCAAGGACATGCGTTTCAACCTGTCGCAAGCACATCAAAAAGAACGCGACATGTACGAGGTGGGCAAACGCCTTTTCTTCATGCGCGCTGGCACGCATGACTTTTCATGCGCCTCTTGCCATGGTCAAGACGGCAAACGCATTCGCCTGCAAGACTTGCCCAATTTGACCAAAAACCCAGGCGACGGTGTTGGTTTTGCCGCGTGGCCGGCGTACCGGGTTTCCAACGGCCAAATGTGGAGCATGCAGCACCGTTTGAACGACTGTTACCGGCAGCAGCGGTTCCCTGAGCCCAAGTTCGGCAGCGATGTCACGGTGGCGTTGGGTGTGTACATGGGCGTCAACGCAAAAGGCGCAGCTTCCATCGTCCCCGCCATCAAGCGTTGAACCACACGGAGAATCACACATGAAAAAAACAAGGATTGCGTTGGGATTTGCCGCCACCCTGTGGATGCTGCAAGGTTGCTCGATGGGGCCCACGTCGGCCGATTACGACAAAATGACCGCGGAAGTGGTCAAGTCGTCGTTCCAAGATCGGGACATTGCCAAATTGGACCGCTTGAACCAGGACGACGCCAACCGCGAATGCGCCGCAGCCGAGGTGGCCGGCAAACCCATCGATGAAAAAGTGGCCAAAGCCATAGAAGCCACCGAGATGAAAACCATCAAATGGCCAAGCGATGGCGTTTTCCTGGGCGACTGGAAAAAAGGCGAAGCCGTGGCACAGAGTGGCCGCGGGCTGACCTGGTCCGACGATGCGAAAGTTGCGAATGGCGGCAATTGCTACAACTGCCACCAAATAGACAAAAAAGAAATTTCCCACGGTACGATCGGCCCGAGTTTGTACAACTACGGCAAACTGCGTGGCGTTACAGACCCCTCCAGTTCGGCGGCCAAACCCATGGTCGACTACACCTGGGGCAAACTCTGGAACGCTCGCGCTTACAACGCCTGTTCCCACATGCCAAGGGTGGGCCACAAGGGCATATTGACCGAGGCAGACATCAAAAACGTGATGGCCTTGCTGCTGGATCCCAAATCGCCGGTCAACCAATAAGGTTTTTCAACGCAACAAACCCCGCCTCACCCTGCTGCCAGACGCCTTGGTGTAACCTAGGCGCTATGTCTGAACGAGTTATACCTTTGGTGGACCAACGCCTCAACGCGTTGCGTGCCACCATTCCACACACGCCCATCAGCGCCACGGGCACGGTGTTGGATGGGCTGAGCCGACCGCTGCGCGACCTGCGTATCAGTGTCACCGACCGGTGCAACTTTCGCTGCAGCTACTGCATGCCCAAAGAGGTGTTCAACAACAGTTACACCTACCTGCCGCATTCTTCTTTGCTGACTTTTGAAGAAATCACGCGGCTGACCCAGTTGTTTGTCGCCCACGGCGTAAAAAAGGTACGCCTGACGGGCGGTGAACCGCTGCTGCGCAAAAACCTGGAAGTGTTGATTGGCCAGCTAGCCCTACTGCGCACAACCGAAGGCCAGCCGCTGGACTTGACGCTGACCACCAACGGCAGCCTGTTGGCCCGCAAGGCGCAAACCTTGAAAGATGCGGGACTCAACCGGGTCACGGTCAGCCTGGACGGCTTGGACGACACCGTGTTTCGCCTGATGAACGACGTCGATTTCCCGGTGGCCGAGGTACTGGAGGGCATAGCCCAAGCCCAAGCGGTGGGATTGGGGCCGATCAAAGTCAACATGGTGGTAAAGCGTGGCACCAACGAAAACCAAATTCTGCCCATGGCGCGCTACTTTCAGGGCACGGGCATAGTGTTGCGGTTCATTGAGTACATGGACGTTGGCGCCACCAACGGTTGGCGCATGGACGAGGTATTGCCCAGCGCAGCGGTGGTGCAGCGCATTTCTGAACACCTGCCCCTGGTCCCGCTGGAGGCATCGGCCCCCGGGGAAACAGCATCGCGCTGGGGTTATGTGGGCGCAGACGGCTTTCACGACCCGGCGTTGGGCGAAATTGGGGTGATCAGCAGCGTCACCCAAGCGTTTTGCGCTGACTGCAACCGGGCGCGTTTGTCCACCGAAGGCAAGGTGTACCTGTGCCTGTTTGCCAGCCAGGGGCACGACTTGCGGGAGTTACTGCGCAGCGGCACCTCAGACACCGACCTGAGCTCCGCCATTGCGGCCATTTGGCAGGGCCGAAATGACCGGTACTCCGCATTGCGAGCACTCCAGCGCCCGGACGCCACCGCGCAGTCAGGGCGACGCATCGAGATGAGCTACATCGGGGGCTGATTCCATGGCACCCTTGATCACGGGACTGGTGCTGTCTGGTGGGCGTGGCAGCCGCATGGGCGGTGTCGACAAAGGTTTGCAGCTGTGCAACCAGACACCTTTGGCCCAAATCGCCTTGGAACGTCTCATGGCCCAAACCGGTGTGGCGCCCTTGGCCTGCGCTGTCAATGCCAACCGCCACTTGGAACAGTACCAGGCCTGGCAGGTACCGGTTTGGCCCGATACCTTGTTGGGTTTGCCGGGCCCCTTGGCCGGTTTTTTAGCCGGGCTTGAAAATTGCACCACGCCTTACCTGTTGACTGTTCCGTGCGACAGCCCCCAGTTTCCACTCGATCTGGCAGCGCGCCTGATGGGCACACTGGAACAAGAAGGCGCCGATCTGGCAATGCCCCTGGCCCCTGAGGCAGAAGCCATTGCGCAGGCAGGCGCCTTGGGCCAACCCATGGCTCAGCCGGTGTTTTGCCTGATGAAAACCACCGTGCTCGCGAGTTTGAAATCGTTTGTGGCGGCAGGCGAAGGCAAAATTCTCAAATGGGCCCGGCAACAAGGCGTGGCCCTCGCGCCCTTCGACTTGCCGCGAGACGACCCTTTCGCCTTTTGCAACATCAACACTTTGGCCGACTTGGAGGCCTTTCGGCCGTCAGCCCCCCTTCACCCCTAGAGAGCCATGCACCCCACCTTGGACGAAATTGCAGCCAGCCTGGCTGGTTACGACCCCAAGGCTTTGTCAGCCGATGCTGTCAACGCCTTTTTGCACGCCTTGGTGCAACCTATTGCCAACACCGAAGCGGAAACCGTGCCCCTTTTCTCGGCATTGGGCCGGGTGTTGGCCGAAGACGTTGTCTCACCCATCAGCGTGCCACCACACGACAACTCCGCAATGGACGGCTATGCCCTGCGTGGCGCCGATTTGAGACCTGGGGAGTCCACCGTTTTTAACAACCGGGGCACAGCCTTCGCGGGAGCGGGCTGGAAAGGAACGCTCGCTTCAGGAGATTGCGTCAAAATCATGACAGGGGCCATCATGCCCCCAGGCTTGGACACCGTGGTGCCCATCGAATTTGTGACGGTTGCGGGCGACCAAGTGAGCGTTCCACCCCACGTGGTACAAACCGGTGACAACCGGCGTTTGTTGGGCGAAGACCTGTTGCAAGGGCAAGCTGCTTTGCGCCAAGGCACACGTTTGAACCCTGCTGCCCTGGGGCTGCTCGCCAGTTTGGGCATGCCTGGCGCGCGGGTTTACCGCCCACTCAAAGTGGCCTATTTTTCTACTGGCGACGAAATTTTGAGCCTGGGCGAAGCAGCGCGTGAAGGTGCCGTGTACGACAGCAACCGCTACACCGTGTTTGGCTTGCTCAGCCGCCTCGGAATTGAGGTACTGGATCTGGGCGTGGTGCCAGATCAACCTGCAGCGCTTGAGCAGGCTTTCAAAACCGCAGCAGCCGGTTGCGATGCCATCATCACCAGCGGAGGCGTGAGCATGGGCGAGGCCGACCACACCAAAGCCATCATGAAGCAACTCGGCGACGTGGCTTTTTGGCGCATCGCCATGCGACCGGGCCGCCCAATGGCGGTGGGCCGCATTGCGCAGGCGGGGCGTCAAGCGGTGCTGTTCGGTTTACCTGGCAACCCGGTGGCGGTGATGGTCACGTTTTTGGCTTTCGTCCGCCCCGCCCTGCTGCGCATGATGGGCGCCCTGCCAGAACCCCCGATCTGGCTCAAGGCCCACAGCCTGGAAACATTGCGCAAAAAACCCGGACGCACCGAATACCAGCGCGGAACAGTAAGCCGTGACGACCAAGGCCAACTTTGGGTCAAGACCACTGGAAACCAAGGCTCAGGCGTTTTGCGCTCCATGGTTGAAGCCAACGGTTTGATCGTGCTGCACCACGGCCAAGGCAACGTTGAGGCGGGCGACGCAGTCGATGTGATGATGTTTGACGGCGTGATTTGACCGCCGCCAGTGCGGTCATCTGTCAGCGAGCAACCACGGCTTGGCCATCTTTGGCCAGCACAACTGCCTCGTGGCGTTTGCGCAGGGCTTGCAAGAACAATTTGCCTTCCGCTTGCGCCCACAGTTGGTTGAGTTGTTGACGTTCCTGCTCCGCTTGCGCTGCAACCGGGGCCTCTCGGGGCAACACCTTGTTCACCCGCACCACGGCATAGCCTTGCTCACCCAAGTCAACACCGGCCCAAGCCGGGGCTTCTTTGGCCAATTGGGCCGTCATGGCCGCAGCCAACAAGCGGGCCGGCAAACCCTGGGGTTGCATGCGCGAGACCACTTTTGCAGCTGCCAGCGCAGAAGTGGGAGCGGCCCCCTCCTTCCATGCCTTCAATTGGGCTTCGCCTTCGGTTTTGGCAAGCGCCGCAGCTTTCTGGCCCAGCAGCACGTCGCGCACGGTGGGTGCCACCTCCTTCAAGGGACGGGCGGCAGCCGGGTAATGTGCCAACACGCGGGCAGAAACCAGCTGCCCGGGCGCGGCTTCCACCGCAGAAATATTGCGCTTTTGGCGGATCGAGTCTTCCGCAAACACTGCTTCAAGCACTTTAGGTGATGCCAAAACAGCAGGGGTCTTCGAATCCGGGCCAGCAGCGCGCTCTACGCCCTTTTGGGTTTGAACCGCCAAACCAAACTTGGCAGCCGCAGCACTCAAGTTGTCAGATTGCTCATAAACCATGTCAGAAAAGTTCACCGACAACTCGGCGAAACTTTTTTGCGCCTGTTGGCGTCGCAGCTCTGCCTCCAACTGGGGCCGCATCGCCTCAAACGATTTGACCACCGGCGCTTTGATGTCGGTCAGCGAAATCAGGTGCAAA
>JBDKEX010000044.1:0-4372 GCA_039798985.1 Pseudomonadota bacterium
GAGGGCGTGGGCCTGCTGGTGCGGCACGGCAAAGCCACCCACGAAGTTCCGCAACTGGCGGAGCAGCTGGGCGTGCAGGCTGTGTTCACCAACCACGACTATGAACCTACAGCCCAGCAACGCGACAAGCAGGTGTTTGGCGCACTGGCCCACGCAGGCGCACTGCTGCACAGTTACAAAGACCAAGTGATTTTTGAACGGCACGAAGTGGTAACGCAAAACGGCCGCCCGTTCAGCGTGTTCACCCCCTACAAAAACGCTTGGCTGAAAAAAATCACCCCCTTTTTCCTAAAGTCCTACCCAGTGGAGCGTTACGCCGCCGCGTTGGCACCCTGCCCTGCCAGCCAAACGCTGGGGGTGCCCACCTTGGCCAGCCTGGGTTTTGAGGCCACCAACCTGCGGGCGCTGAAAATTCGCACAGGCAGCCGCGGCGCACGGGGTTTGTTTGAAGACTTCATCAACCGCATTGAGCATTACCAGCAAGCTCGGGACTTTCCGGCCATCAAAGGCCCCAGTTACCTGAGCGTGCACCTGCGCTTTGGCACCATCAGCGTGCGGCAACTGGCGGGGGTGGCTTACCCCATGCATTTGCAGGGTATGGTAGGCGCCAGCACATGGCTGAGCGAACTGATTTGGCGCGACTTTTACATGCAGATTCTGGCCAACCACCCGCACGTGGTGGGCGCTTCATTCAAGCCGGAATACGACGCCATCAAATGGGAACACGGCAAACACGCGCAAGAGCTGTTTGCCGCCTGGTGCGAGGGCCGCACCGGCTACCCGCTGGTGGACGCGGCCATGCACCAGCTGAACCAGACCGGCTACATGCACAACCGGCTGCGCATGGTGGTGGCCAGCTTTTTGTGCAAAGACCTGGGCCTGGACTGGCGCTGGGGCGAACGCTACTTTGCCGAGCGTTTGATCGACTTTGACCTGGCGGCCAACAACGGCGGCTGGCAGTGGGCCAGTTCCAGCGGGTGCGACGCACAGCCTTATTTCCGCATTTTCAACCCGGTCAGCCAGAGCGAGAAATTCGACCCACAGGGCAAGTTCATCAAACGCTATTTGCCAGTGTTGGCCAATTTACCCGCCCAAGCCCTGCACGCCCCGTGGAAGGCGAACGAGGTAGAACTGGCGGCCGCTGGGGTGACTTTGGGAAAAGACTACCCCTTGCCCGTGGTGGACCACGCTTTGGCACGCGAAAAAACCCTGGAGCGCTACGTGGTGGTAAAGCGCGCGGGCTGAGTCCTCACGCCATCAGGCGCACATAGCCGTTGATCAGCCCCACCAACTCAGACTCGTCGTAAGGTTTGCCCAGGTAGTGGTCAACACCCAAAGTACGGGCATGGTCGCGGTGTTTGTCGGCCGTGCGGGAAGTGATCATGACGACCGGCAAATCGGCCCAGCGTGGCTCGGCGCGCATCAGGCGCACCAGTTCGAAGCCGTCCATGCGCGGCATTTCAATGTCGCTGAGCACCACGGCAGGCAGTTCCTCGCGCAAGCGGTCCAGGGCCTGGAAACCGTCGGCGGCCAAGGCCACACGGAAGCCTTCACGCTTGAGCAAACGTTGCGTTACCCGGCGCACTGTGATGGAGTCGTCCACCACCAGCACCAGGGGCGCATTGGCCCCTGACGAGGATGCCTGGGCTGCAAGGGCCCCGTGGGCGGCGGCTTCGCGTTGTTGGCGCACCCAGCTGCGGGCTCTGGGACCGTACAACGATGCCAAAGCCACCGGGTTGTAAATGAGTGCCACCGCGCCGGAAGCGAGCACCGTGGCGCCGGCCAAACCAGGCATTTGCGTCAGTTGGGGCCCCAGGGGTTTGACCACCACTTCTTGGTGCCCCAACACTTCATCCACGTGCCAAGCCACTTGTTGGCCTGCGCTTTTGAACACCAACACCGGCCATGTTTTGGCCTGTTGTGCTTGCGGGTCTTGGCTCTCGGCCGACAATTCCAGCAAAGCACCGGCCCAATAAAACGGCATCAGGTCACCGGCCTCGCGCCATTGACCGCTGACATAGGCGGCCGTCAACTCAGGGGTATGGGCCCGGCGAACCGTGCTCACCCAAGGCGCGGGCACACCAAATGCAAATTCGCCCACCCGCAACATCACCACCTGGGTCACAGCGGTGCTCAAGGGCACCAGCATTTCAAAAGCAGTACCCCCGCCAGAGGGCGCGGTGCATTCGATGCGCCCCCCCACCCCGAGCACCTCGTTTCGAACCGCGTCTAGGCCAATGCCACGCCCGGCCAGTTCGGTCACTTCGGAGGCGGTGGTCAAACCCGGGGCAAAAATAAGCTGTGCGGCCTGCTCGGTGGTCAAGGCTCGGTCTTGCGGCCACAGCCCCAAGCTTTGTGCTTTGTGCTGAATGCGCTCTACAGCCAGACCTGCGCCGTCGTCGGCCAAGACAACGCTCATGTCGTTGCCACGCTGGGCAAGCGTCAGGGTGATCTGCCCCACCGGGGGTTTGCCACGGGCGGCGCGTTCGTTAGAGGGCTCAATACCGTGGGCCACCGCATTGCGCAACAGGTGTTCCAACACGGGCACCAAGCGGTCGAGCACGCCACGGTCCATTTCCACCTGGGTGCCGTGCAGCTCCAAGACGGCTTCTTTGCCCACAATTTGAGCCGCTTGGCGCACCACGCGGTGCAGGCGCTCGGCCACCGCGTCAAAGGGCACCAAACGGGTCCGGAGCAAATCGCGCTGCAGCTCTCGGGTTTGGCGGGCCTGCGCTGCCAAACCGCCTTCGGCGCTGTCAACAGCGCGTTGCAGGTTGCGCTGCACGGTGGCCACGTCATTCACCGATTCGGCCAGCAAACGGGTCAGCTCCTGCACGCGGGTGTAGCGGTCAAATTCCAGGGGGTCAAAAGTGGCCTCGGCGTCGCGGCTTTGTGCCAAACGCGACTGCATTTGGGTTTCGGTTTGCAACTCCAGGTCGCGCAATTGCTGCCGCAATCGCTCCAGGTTGCCCGACATGTCTTTGAACGACTGGCGCAGACCCCGCACATCGGTCTCCAGCCGGGAGCGGGTGATCATGACGTCGCCAGTTTGCGTCATGATTTGGTCCAGCAAGTCTGCCCGTACCCTCACGGTGCCCAGGGTGGGGGTTGGTTCTGCCAGGGGCATGCCGTCGGTTGCCGCAGCAGCCATCGGAGCCACCGGGGCCGCCGCTACCCGCTTAACAACCAGCTCTGCCGGCATGCCTTCGGGAAGCTGAATCTGCACATCGGGCAGCGCCGCTTCAGGCGCCTGGGGCGCGCGGTAAAGGTCGCACAAGGCCTCGAACCGGTCCGTCCAAACATCCAGTGACTGCAGTGCCAGCGCAATGCCGGCTTCGGTAGCAGCCAAATTTTGGGCGGTGGGCGTTTCGGGCAAACCCAGCACTTCCGCCTCGAGCCGGTGCGCCATGTCGCCCAAACGCATGGCGCCCGCCAAACGGGCGCTGCCTTTGAGCGTGTGCAAATTGCGGAGCACCTCGGCCCGGGCTGCGGTGTTGGCAGGGCGTTCGTTCCACTGGCGAAGCGCTGCGCTCAAGCGGGGTACAAGCTCTTGCACCTCCTCCTCAAACACCGAAAACAAGTCCGCATCCACCCGGTCCACTGCATCAGCGGGTAGCGCCCCTGGCTCAAGCCGCCCGGTTGGGGCTTCAACAGGCAACTCCTGTGTGTGAATATCTGGCTCTGCCGCTGGTTTCAACCAAGGTTGCGGCACCTGTGCCAAGGTGGCCAGCAGCTGTACGTCGGGCTCTTTCAAAATACCCGCCGCAAATTGGTGCAACAAGCCAGCAATTGCATCACCTGCCAATACGCAGGCTTGTGCATCAGCTGCCTGCAGCGCAAACGGCTTGGTGCCCGCCACGCGGTCCAGCGCATGTTCCAAGGCCCGCGCCAGTTGGGACAAGCCGCTGTACCCCACCGTGGCCGCACCGCCCGCCAGCGAATGGGCGAGCGCTGCCAAGTTCTCAGTCAATTCGCGGCTGGGCGCAGCGGCCCATGCGGCAAAACCATGGGACAGACGTTGCGTCCACCCTTCGGCTTCATCGATGAATACGTTGTAGAGCTCCAGATCAATTTGCAGTGCACCCACCACCTTGACCGGGTCCAAAGACAGCAAACGCCCCTCAATACGCATGGCGTCGGCCGCGGCACGGAATTGGGCAGATTCATCCAGCGCGCTGGCTTTTTGAGCCAACTGCCCAACCCAGTCGCCCAAACGTTGCAAGGCCTGACCGCACAAAATCAACAAATCGGCACTTGCCTCGCGTTGATCGGCCAACCAAGTGTTGAGCAACTGCTCCATGGCCCAAGCGGCTTCGCCCAGGCCGGTTTGGCCGACCATGCGCGCGCTGCCTTTGAGGGTATGAAAAGCACG
>JBDKEX010000045.1:0-15546 GCA_039798985.1 Pseudomonadota bacterium
CGGCAGCTCGCGCCTGCATTTTGTTTTTCACCAGCGCGGCCCGGAGCCGCGTTTTTGTTTTTAAAAAATTGCCATGTTGAATATCACACTCCCAGACGGTTCTCAACGCCAATTCCCCGGTCCAGTCTCAGTGGCTGAAGTGGCCGCGTCCATCGGTGCCGGTTTGGCCAAGGCCGCTTTGGGTGGCAAAGTGGATGGCAAACTCGTGGACACTTCCTTCGTTATGCAGGGCGACGCAAGTCTGGCCATCATCACGGCCAAAGACGCCGAAGGCCTGGACCTGATTCGCCATTCAACGGCGCACTTGTTGGCGTACGCGGTCAAGGAGTTGTTTCCGGACGCGCAGGTCACCATCGGCCCAGTGATTGACAACGGTTTTTATTACGACTTTTCGTACAAGCGCCCGTTCACGCCCGACGATTTGGCCGCCATCGAAAAAAAGATGAGCGAATTGGCCAACAAGGACGAAACGGTGGTGCGCCGAGTGTTGCCGCGCGACGAGGCGGTGGCGTATTTCAAAGGGCTGGGCGAACACTACAAGGCCGAAATCATTGCCAGCATTCCGAGCAATGAAGACGTATCGCTGTACCGCGAGGGCGCTTTTGAAGACCTGTGCCGTGGCCCCCATGTGCCCAGCACCGGCAAGCTCAAACACTTCAAGCTGATGAAGGTCGCCGGTGCCTATTGGCGCGGCGATCACCGCAACGAAATGCTGCAACGTGTTTATGGCACCGCTTGGGCCACCAAAGACGACTTGCAGCAGTACCTGACCATGTTGGAAGAGGCCGAAAAGCGCGACCACCGCAAGCTGGGCCGCGAACTGGACTTGTTCCACATTGACGAACACGCCCCGGGATTGGTGTTTTGGCACCCTAAGGGCTGGACGGTGTGGCAGCAAATTGAGCAGTACATGCGCGCGGTCTACCGCAACAACGGTTACCAAGAGGTCAAAGGCCCCCAGATTTTGGACCAGACCCTGTGGGAAAAAACCGGCCACTGGGACAAATACCGCGACAACATGTTCACCACCGAGTCGGAAAAACGCGACTACGCGCTCAAGCCGATGAATTGCCCTGGCCACATTCTGATCTTCAAGCAGGGCATTAAGAGCTACCGCGACCTGCCGTTGCGCTACGGTGAATTCGGCCAATGCCACCGCAACGAACCTTCGGGTGGTCTGCACGGCATCATGCGTGTGCGCGGCTTTACCCAAGACGACGGCCACATTTTTTGCACCGAAGACCAGATCTTGCCCGAGTGCGACACCTTCACCAAGGTGCTCAAGCAGGTGTACGCTGATTTTGGCTTTAACAACATTCTGTACAAAGTGTCCACCCGCCCGGCAGCACGCATTGGTTCCGATGAGCTGTGGGACAAGGCTGAAAAGGCTTTGATGGACAGTTTGCGCCACGCCGGCTGCGAGTTTGTGATTTCTGAGGGCGATGGCGCGTTTTACGGCCCCAAAATTGAGTACACGCTGAAGGATGCGATTGGCCGCGAATGGCAGTGCGGCACCATTCAGGTGGATTTCAACCTCAGTGAGCGCCTGGACGCCGAATTTGTGGCCGAAGATGGCAGCCGCCAGCGCCCGGTGATTCTGCACCGAGCCATTGTGGGCAGCATGGAGCGTTTTATCGGCATTTTGATCGAGCAGCACGCCGGCGCTCTGCCCAGCTGGCTGGCTCCGGTGCAGGTGGCGGTGCTCAATATCACCGATGCACAGGCCGATTACTGTGGTGAAATTGCCAAATCGTTGCAGAATCAAGGGCTTAGGGTCATCACTGACCTGCGCAATGAAAAAATAACGTATAAAATACGCGAACATTCGCTGCAAAAGCTGCCTTTTATCTTGGTCGTAGGTGACAAAGAGAAAGCAGCGGGGGCAGTTGCTGTGCGTGCGCGCGGCAACAAAGACTTGGGTGTGATGTCTCTTGCAGACGCCGCCCAGCACATCCTCTCAGACGTGACTTCCAAAGGCGTTAACAGCCATTGATGTCGGTTGCAGCATGTTCGCTGCTTGCAGTATTTTTGTACAAGGATTTCACCATCGCTACCAACTTTCGTGACCGTCGCCAACGCGAGGAACGTGCACACCGCCTGAACCGGGAAATCATGGCCCCCGAAGTCCGCTTGTCCGGGCCTGAAGGCGAAGCCATCGGTATCGTCAGCATCCAAGAAGCACTGCGCATGGCCGGTGATCTGGATGTGGACCTGGTGGAGATTGCTGCCACGGCCACGCCGCCGGTGTGTCGTTTGATCGATTACGGCAAGTTCAAGTACGCTGAGCAAAAAAAGGCGGCAGAAGCGAAGTCGAAGCAAAAAGTCATCGAAGTCAAGGAAATCAAATTCCGCCCTGGCACCGATGACGGTGACTACAACATCAAAATGCGCAACATTCGCCGCTTCTTGGAAGACGGCGACAAGTGCAAGATCACGCTGCGTTTCCGCGGTCGCGAGATCACCCACCAGGAGTTGGGTCTTGCGCTGTTGAACCGCATCCGTGATGAGTTGGGCGATGCCATCGTGGTGGAGCAGTTCCCCAAGTTGGAAGGTCGTCAAATGATCATGATGGTGGCTCCGGGCCGTAAAAAGCCGGGTGGTTCCACCAAGCCTGCAGCGGAAACCGCTGCGGCCGCGCAAGCTGCCTGACCAGGCGTTTGCGTGCCAGACAAGGCGGGCAGGTTGGTCACCTGTCGGTCTTCGCCGGGTTAAAGCCCGGCAGCAGGCGTTGCAAAACGCTTGCACCACCAAGTGGCTCGGGGCCAACAAGATTGTGATTGGGTTCGCAACGCCTCACGAGCACAAACCATAAGGAGCATCAAAATGCCCAAAATGAAGACCAAGAGCAGTGCGAAAAAGCGTTTTCGCGTTCGTCCCGGTGGCACCGTTAAACGCGGTCAAGCCTTCAAACGTCACATTCTGACCAAGAAGACCACCAAGAACAAACGCCACTTGCGTGGTGCAGTGACTGTGCATGAGACCAACATGGGTCACATGGCGCAAATGCTGCCCGGCATGGGCATTTAATCAACGACGAACAAGGAGTAGCTTATGCCTCGCGTCAAACGTGGTGTCACCGCACGTGCCCGTCATAAAAAGGTTTTGGCTCTGGCCAAAGGTTTCCGCGGCCGCCGCGGCAATGTTTTCCGCATCGCCAAACAGGCGGTGATGAAGGCCGGCCAGTACGCCTACCGCGACCGCCGTACCAAGAAGCGTGTGTTCCGCCAGTTGTGGATCGCTCGTATCAACGCTGGTGCGCGTGAGTTGGGCTTGACGTACAGCCAATTTGCCAACGGCCTTAAAAAGGCTGCCATCGAGATCGACCGCAAAATGCTGGCCGATCTGGCTGTGAACGACAAAGCTGCTTTTGGCAGCATCGTCGAGCAAGTCAAGGCCAAACTGGCAGCTTGATGGACCCACGGTTTTTCTGAAAAGAAAATCCGCCATTCACTGTCCTTGAGGGGCCAGCGCTGCACAAGCTCTGGCCCTTTTTCATTTGATTCCTTTGGGTATTGCTTTGGACCGTTGAGATGAACGACCTCGATGCACTGGTAAGCGCCGCGCGCGAACAATTTGCTCTGGCAGCTGCGCCTGCCGATTTGGAAAATGCCAAGGCGCAGTTTCTGGGCAAAAGTGGCCGCGTGACCGAGCTGATGAAAGGCATGGCCGCCTTGAGCGTGGACGAGAAAAAGACACGCGGAGCCGCCATCAACGTGACCAAGCAAGCCATTGAACAGGCGTTGAACGATCGCCGCCACGCCTTGGCCGAGGCGGAATTGCAGCGTCAATTGCAGGCCGAAGCCCTGGACGTGACCTTGCCCGGTCGACAGCGAGGCATGGGTGGACTGCACCCTGTGAGCCTGACCTTGGAGCGGATTGAAGCGATATTTGGTTCCATGGGGTTCGAGGTGGCCGATGGCCCTGAAATCGAGTCCGATTGGTTCAATTTCACCGCTTTGAACACACCGGAAGACCATCCGGCGCGTTCTATGCACGACACCTTTTATGTCGAAGGTGGCAGCGAGAAAGCGCCCAACCTGCTGCGCACACACACCAGCCCCATGCAGATTCGGCACGCGGTGCAGCATGTCAAGCGTTACAAGGCCTTGGCGGGTGCATCTGCCACCGAACTGTTCGGTGGTGAGATGCCTGAAATACGGGTGATCGCTCCCGGGCGCACCTACCGGGTGGACAGCGACGCCACCCACTCGCCCATGTTCCACCAGTGCGAAGGCCTGTGGGTGGGTGAAAACGTGAGTTTTAAAGATTTGAAGTTTATATTCACCGACTTCTGTCGAACTTACTTTGAGTCGGACGATTTGGTGCTTCGGTTTCGCCCCAGCTTTTTTCCGTTCACCGAGCCCAGCGCCGAAATCGACATCCAGTTCCAAACGGGCCCGCTGGCCGGGCGTTGGCTGGAGGTGGCAGGCAGCGGCCAGGTGCACCCCAACGTGGTGCGCAACATGGGCTTGGACCCCGAAAAATACATAGGCTTTGCCTTCGGCATGGGCCCCGACCGTTTGACCATGCTGCGCTATGGCGTGAACGACTTGCGCCTGTTCTTTGATGGCGACATGCGTTTCCTGAGCCAGTTCCGCTGATCGCACCCCTTGAAATTCGAGAGTTAAGAAGATGCAATTCCCCGAGTCCTGGCTGCGTGAATTTTGCAACCCGCCACTGACCAGTCAACAGTTGGCCGACACCCTGACCATGGCCGGTTTGGAGGTGGAAGACCTGGTGCCGGTGGCCCCGCCTTTTTCCAATATTGTGGTGGGCGCCATTGTGGAAGCAGAGCAGCACCCCAATGCCGATCGCCTGCGGGTTTGCAAGGTTGACGCGGGCACGGGCGAGCTGTTGCAGATCGTTTGCGGCGCGCCCAATGCCCGGGTGGGCATCAAGGTGCCATGCGCTTTGGTGGGGGCAGAGCTGCCGCCAGGCGAAGACGGCAAACCCTTTCTGATCAAAATTGGCAAGTTGCGAGGCGTGGACAGCTTCGGTATGCTGTGTTCGGCCAAAGAACTGCAGCTTTCAGAAGCAAATGAAGGTTTGCTGGAATTGGCCCAAGACGCCGAGATCGGTGCATCCATTCGAGACCATTTGCGTTTGGATGACCAGCTCTTTACCTTGAAGCTGACCCCCAATTTGGCGCATTGCTTGAGTGTTTATGGCATCGCCCGCGAAGTGGCTGCCTTGACCAACACCCCTTTGTTGACGCCGCGCTTCCCCCCGGTGGCGGTTTCGCATTCAGATGTGTTGCCGGTGAGCGTGTTGGCGCCTGATTTGTGTGGCCGCTTCACCGGGCGCATCGTGCGCGGCATCAACCCCCGAGCGCAAACGCCTGCTTGGCTGGTCGAGCGCTTGGCCCGTTGCGGTCAGCGCAGCGTGTCCGCGCTGGTTGACATCTCCAATTACGTGATGTTTGAGCTGGGCCGTCCGTCTCATATTTTTGACCTGGACAAGATTCACGGCGGGCTGCAGGTGCGCTGGGGCAAGGTCGTCGATGGCCAAGGCGAGCAACTCAAGCTGCTCAACGGCAACACAGTCACGGTGGATGAAACCGTGGGCGTGATAGCCGATGACAAAGAGGTGGAGTCGCTGGCGGGCATCATGGGTGGCAACGCCACCGCCGTGGGCGACGACACGCGCAACGTTTTCGTGGAAGCGGCGTTCTGGTGGCCCAAAGCGATTGCGGGCCGTTCGCGCCGCTACAACTTCAGCACCGACGCAGGTCACCGTTTCGAGCGAGGTGTGGATCCGCAGTTGACCGTGGAGCACGTTGAGCGAATCACCGATTTGATTTTGCAGGTGTGTGGTGGGCAGGCTGGCCCCATAGACGATCATGTGGTCAATGTGCCGCAGCACCCGCCAGTGACGTTGCGTGTTGCTCGGGCCGCCAAGGTGATTGGAATGCCTTTGACCCAAACAGCCTGTGCCGATGCCTTGCGACGCCTGAGCCTGCCAGTCACCGAGGGCGAGGGCACAGTCACCGTGACACCGCCTTCTTTTAGGTTCGATCTGCAAATCGAGGAGGACCTGATCGAAGAAGTGGCGCGCGTGATCGGTTATGAACATCTGCCACACACCCCGCCTCTGGCCCCTGTGACTGCCAAAATTCGGCCCGAAAGCAGCCGTGCCCCGTTTGCCGTGCGCCGGCAGTTGGCCCAGTTGGGTTATCAAGAAACCATCAACTTCAGCTTTGTGGAAGAACGCTGGGAACGCGATTACGCGGGCAACCAGGCCCCCATCAAGTTGCTCAACCCGATTGCCAGCCAAATGAGCGTGATGCGTTCGTCGCTGCTGGGCAGTTTGTTGGCGGTGCTCAAGTTCAACACGGACCGCAAAGCCCACCGAGTGCGGGTGTTCGAGTTGGGCCGCGTGTTCAGCAAAGACGCATCAGTGCCCAACAGCGACACCTCTGTGGCGGGTTTTGCACAGCCCATGCGTGTGGCCGGTTTGGCTTACGGTGACGAGGTGGTGCAGCAGTGGGGTCAGCCCTCGCGGGCGGTGGATTTCTACGACCTGAAAGGTGACATCGAAGCGCTGTTGGCGCCTAGCGTGCCTTCCTTTGAGGTGGCAGCCCATCCGGCCATGCACCCTGGCCGCTGTGCGCGAGTCCTGCTGGACGGGCAGGCCATTGGCTTTGTGGGTGAACTGCACCCCCGTTGGCGGCAGGCCGAAGGCTGGCAACAGGCGCCCGTGTTGTTCGAGCTGGATTTGCCTGCAGTACTGGCGCGCAAAGTGCCAGTGGCGCAAACCGTTGCCCGGCACCAGCCGGTGGAGCGTGACATTGCGGTGCTGGTCAAGGAGAATGTGTCCCACGCCGAGTTGATGGCGGCTGTTCATGGCGCTTCCACCCAAGGGTGGCTCAAGTCGGCGGTGTTGTTTGACGTGTACAGGCCCAAAAAAGGTGCTGAAACCCATGGAACGATGGCCCCCGATGAAAAGAGTTTGGCGGTACGACTGACCTTGGAGCGCCCGGATGCCAACCTGACCGACGACGAGATCGACGGTGTGGTGCAAAGCGTTTTGAGCCAATTGCAAACCAAGGTGCATGCACGCTTGCGTGCCTGAGCACTACCAAGGAGGCCGGGGTGGAAATCAATCTGGACCATGTGGACACGCCCGCATTGACCAAAGCGCAATTGGCGGATTTGTTGTTCGAACAAATTGGTCTGAACAAACGCGAGTCCAAAGACATGGTCGATGCGTTTTTTGAACTGATTGCGGAAGCTTTGATTGCTGGGAATGACGTGAAAATTTCTGGTTTTGGAAATTTTCAGATCCGCACCAAAGCCTCGCGCCCCGGGCGCAACCCCCGAACCGGGGAGCCGGTGGACATTGAGGCCCGCCGCGTGGTCACTTTCCACGCCAGCCCAAAACTCAAAGACTCGGTACAGAACCGCGCCCTGGGCTCCTAGGCGCTCCTTGGTTTGTCTGGCTCAGCCGCGAGTGGGTTTGCTTCGCAGCGGCCAACTGACCCAGCCTGTGGCCAGAGCCACGCCGCACAACACCACCAAGCCACCCCCGAGCATGTGAGGGGTGATTTGTTCGCCCAGCAACGTAGCACCGTAAAGCAAGCCAAATACCGGGATCAGAAACGTGACCGTCAGGGTTTTGCTGGGCCCCGCTTTTTCGATCAACCTGAAAAACAGAATATAGGCCACCGCGGTGCACAAAAAAGCGACCGCAAGCACGGCCATCCAAGCTTGTGCAGACGGAGTTTGTGCCGGCCAAGACAACATCATCGGAATGCTCAGGCCCAGTGTTGCGCCCATTTGACTGCCGGTGGCGATGGCCAAAGGCGGTACACCGGTCAGGTACTTTTTGGTGTAACTGGCGGCCACGCCGTAGCACAAGGTGGCGCCCAGGCAGGCCAAAACAGCCCAGCCGGTGCCCCCGGTGTGGAACGAAGCTTTCTCCCAAGAGAGCAGGGCGGCCCCCACAAACCCCACGCCCAAGCCCACGCCTCGCGAAAAACCCGGGCGTTCTTTCAACCACAGCCAAGCCACCAGCGCTCCAAACAAGGGCACCGTCGCGTTCAAAATGGATGACAGCCCGGTGCTGATGGACAACAAGGCATAGGCGTAAAACGCAAAGGGCAAACCCGAATTCAGCAGCCCAACAAAAAAAACAGACCCCATTTTTCGTTTCAAAGCGGGCCACTGACCGCGCATCAGCAACAGCGGGAGCAAGAAAACCGAAGCCAGGCCGACACGCAACCCTGCGGTGGCCCAAACGCCAAACTCTGCCGCACCTGCGCGCATGAACAGAAACGATCCACCCCAGATAGCGGCCAGCATCACGAATTCGGCAATCAGTCCTGGGCTCATGCGGCTTCCTTTGTTGGGCCGTGTTCGGCCTCCAAGGCCAGCAGCGCTGCCTTGCGATCCAGCCCACCGGTGTAACCCGTCAATTGGCCTTGTGAACCCAGCACCCGGTGGCAAGGCAGCACAACCCCCAGCGGATTGCGCCCCACGGCACCTCCCACAGCACGGATGGCGCTTGGCCGGCCTATGGCCAAGGAGACATCCCGGTAACTCACCGTTTGGCCGTAGCCAATCTGCGCCAAAGCGTGCCAAACCGCCTGTTGGAACGCGCTGCCCCAGGAGAACTCCAAGGGCAAATCGAAGGTGTGCCGCTTGCCAGTAAAGTATTCGTTCAACTGCCCCACGGTGGCACGCAAAACGGAATGGTCAACCAAGGCAAGCTCTGGGGCGTTCATGCCCCATTCGGGAATGCCTTTTTGATCCGCAAACCACACCCCCCACAAGTGGGCGGGGCTTGCCACCAATATCAAATCGCCCACGGGGCTGCGCCATAGGGTGCGATTCAAAGGAGGTCGTGGCGGTGGCATAGGTTTCAACTGCAAAAGCGCATCATATACACGGAATGCACGAGCCAAGCAGATGCGATGACTTTGTGCCTCCTAAAATGGAACGATACTCAGCAAGGTGTCCTCGGACCATGAACCCATCCAAAAGCATTTTCAAAGCCTACGACATCCGAGGCGTGGTCCCTGACGCCGTCAACGTCGAACTGGGGTATAGCTTGGGGCTTGCTTTTGGCGCCAAAGCGTTGGAACTGGGTGAAACCGCTGTGGCGGTGGGGCGCGACGGCCGTTTGAGCAGCCCCCAACTCAGCGAAGCTCTAATAAGCGGGTTGGTGGCCGCGGGTATGGAAGTGTTGGACGTGGGAGCTGTGACCACGCCTATGTTGTATTTTGCGGCGAGCACGCTGTGCAACAGCGGCATACAAGTCACGGGCAGCCACAACCCTAAAAACCACAATGGGTTCAAGCTGGTGTTGGCCGGCAACGCCATTTACGGCGACGAAATCCAAGCCTTGCGCACGGCCATGGTGGCAGGTGCTTTGCCAACCCGCACCGGCGGCAGGGTGCGGCGGGTCGATGTGCAATCTGACTACATTGCCCGCATTGTGAGCGACGTGAAACTGGCGCGTCCGCTCAAGATTGTGTTGGATTGTGGCAATGGCGTGGCGGGGGCTTCGGCGCCGGCCTTGTTCCGGGCGCTGGGCTGCGAGGTAACCGAGCTGTTCAGTGAGGTGGACGGCAACTTCCCGAACCACCATCCCGACCCTTCCAAGCCCGAGAACCTTCGCGACTTGGTTCGCACATTGCAAAGTGGCGAATTTGATCTGGGTTTGGCGCTTGATGGCGACGGCGATCGTTTGGGTGTTGTCACGCCCCGTGGCACCACCGTTTACACCGACCGCCAGATGGTGCTTTTCGCGCAAGATGTGCTGTCGCGCGTGCCGGGCGGCGCCATTGTGTTCGATGTCAAATGCAGCCAGCAGCTGCCCTTGGCCATTGAAGCAGCTGGAGGGCGAGCGGTCATGTACAAAACCGGCCACTCCTTGATCAAAGCCAAAATGAAGGAGATTGATTCGCCATTGGGGGGCGAAATGAGTGGCCACGTTTTCTTCAAAGAACGGTGGTATGGCTTTGACGATGGCAGCTATGCAGGTGCTCGTTTGCTGGAAATTTTGAGCCGCAGCCCCGATCCGGCGGCGGTTTTGGAGTCGTTGCCCACCCGTTTCAGCACCCCAGAACTCAACGTTCCCTGCGCAGAAGGCGAGCCGCACAAGGTGGTCGAACAACTGAAAGGGCTGGCAGTTTTTGAGAGCGGTGCCACCGCCATCACCATCGATGGTTTGCGGGTGGACTGGCCGGACGGCTTTGGCTTGATCCGGGCGTCGAACACCACGCCGGTTTTGGTCCTGCGCTTTGAAGGGCAGACCCCCGAGGCCTTGGAACGCATACGTTCCAGCATGATGGCGTTGCTGTTGCGGGCCAAGCCCGATGCTCAGTTGGAAGCGTTGGCCCACTGAACAATGGCGTCCAGCATACGGCGGGTGGGCTCGGGCACCCAGTCTTCTGCTGGGGTATTTGTGGCATCCTGAGCCCACACACGTCTCACACAATCGGCTATATCGGCCGGTTCGCTGCACAACGCTGCCAGGCGCCGCTCCACCAAATCGGCGTAAGTTTCTGAAAAATTCCAAATGTGGGGCCCGCTGATCACATAACTGTTCAGCCGGGCCGGCTCGTAGGGGTTGTGCCCGCCAATTTGGGCAATCGACCCGCCCACCAGAGACACTGAGGCCAAGCGGTACCACAAACCCATTTCACCTATTGTGTCGGCTACGTAGACCGTGTTGCCTTCCGTTGGCCACTCGTTTTGGCTGCGCAGTGGGGGCTTGTCTGCCATCAGGGCGACAATTTCTGCCCGTCGGTTGGGGTCGCGGGGCGCTATCAGCAGCAGGGCATTCGGGTGGGTGTTGAGCAACAAGGCGTGGGCTGCCAAGGCAACGGCTTCCTCCCCAGGGTGGCTTGAGGCGAGCAGCCACACCGGCCGGTTTTGCAGCAAGGCAGTGAATTTTTGCAGTTCTTGGCGGTTGCAAGCCAACACGGGTGCCAGCACTTTGATTGAACCGCCCACGTGCACGGTTTCGCCCCGCGCGCCGAGCTGAATCAAACCCTCCCGCGTTTCGGGGTTTTGGGCATATATCTCATTGAAGCCATTCAATAACTGCTCGTAGGCAGCCTTGAAGCGCGCCCGGTGAGCCACCTTTTGCGTTGTGGTGCGAGCATTGAGCAGCAACATAGTTGTGCCGGTTTGTTGTGTCAATGTCAAGGTGATGGGCCACAAATCCATTTCGCAAAACAAGGCCAGACTGGGTTGCCAATGATGCAGGAAAGCTTTGACTGCTTTGTGGCAATCGACCGGCGCAAATTGGTGTTGACAGCGAGGGGGTAGCCCTGTGCGTTGCAAGGCCTGGCCTGAAGTGTTGGAGCTGCTGGTGATCAAAAAATGTACCTGGGGCAGGCGTTGCGAAAGCGTCCAAAACAGGCCCGCCAAGGCCTGCGCTTCGCCCACCCCTACGGCATGGCCCCACACCAAAGCGCCGGCGGGGCGATGTGGCATTTTCAGCGACAACTTTTGCTCGAGGCTTTGCCGAGTTTCTTTTCCCTTCTTGAGCCTTTTTTCCAAAATCCGAGCCCACAAGGGGTGTGTGTATTGCCCCACAAAAAGGTACAAAACTAACAGCTGCTCAATCAGCATGGTGTTCCTTGAGCCAAGGCAGAAAGACCGCCATGTGCTTTTGGGTGGAACCTGCATGTTCAGCGTAAAAACGCTCCACCCCAGCTATAGACAGTGCATAGACCGCTGGGTCGCTGAGCAAATCGAAAATACGTTGGCTCAGTGCCGCTATGTCGGGCAGCGAGGCAAGCACACCCGCTTCTATGGCTTCTACGCCGGGGTATTCAATGCCCCACATGCTGGGGCCCACCAGCACTGGTTTTTTCAGAGCCAACGGTTCAATCACATTGTGGGAACCCAAGGGCACAAATGAAGCACCCACCACCACTGCTTGAGCCAGTGTCAAGTAAAAATACATTTCGCCCAGCGAGTCACCCAGCAACACATCCGTTTCGTCCAAGCGACTCCCTGGCATGGGTTTCAAGTGGGCATCCAAGGCGGTGCTGCGCCGCTGCACCCTCAAACCTTGGGCCGTCATCAGGTCATACACCGCATCAAAGCGCTGTGGGCTTCTCGGAACGTACACCAACAAAGGCGATGGGCGGCCCGCTGCGGCGAGGGCCTTGCGCAAACGTTGAAATGCGTCCAAAAACTGCTCGTCTTCGCCCTCTACTGCGCTGGCAACCGCCAGCACCGGCCGTTGGGTGATGTGCAAGTTCTCGGCCAGCACCAAAGCCTGGCCCGCAGTCAGTTGAGCCGCCGGCAGCGGCAGGTCAAAACGGGTTTCGCCCACCACTCGCACGTCGCGGCAACCCACTTCCATAAAACGCTGGGCATGGGTGGTCGATTTGCACAGCACCAAGTCGTAGGCCTGAAACACGCCCGACCGCAGCGCCCACCATTTTTGGTCTCGTTCCAGGCTTTTGCGCGGGTATTGGGCATTGGCCATGACCAGCGGCAAGCCACAGCGCTTGATGGTGCGCAGCAAAACGGGCCAGGTGTCTATCTCCGTCATGATGGCGCAGCGAGGCTTGACTGCTCTGATGAACCGGCGGACAGCCCAGCTGAGCTCCAGCGGCAAATAGCCGACTTGCAATTGTCCGGTTTGGATGGCCGCTGCGAACTGGCGTTGTGCTTCGCTGCGCCCGGCCGGTGTAAAAGTGGTGTGGTAAACCGGCAGCCCTTGGGCCAGCAGTGCCTTGACAAACGGCGAAGCCCCGCGCAACTCACCCATGGATGACGAGTGCACCCAAATGGGTGAAACCAACTTTGACTGCACGCAACCAAAACGTTCTGCCCAATGTTGGCGGTAAAGCGGTTCCTTTTTGCCCTTCTTCCAGAGAAGGCCGAGCACCACGGGCAAAAGCAGGTGCCACAATGCGTGGTAAACGGTCACAAACAACTGGGTGCGCTTGGGCCAAAATCCGGTTTTTACGTTATTTTTCACATCACATCCCGAATCCAACGTTGTGTTGGGACTCGGTTTTAGTATAGTGGCGCGAATCCAGCCAAGCGGCAACCCCCACAACAAACCATGCACAGCACCCCTTGGACAGCAATTGTTCCCGCTCGGGCCGGCTCCAAAGGCCTGCCGGGCAAGAACCTGCGCCTGTTGTGCGGCAAGCCACTCTACCGCCACGCGGTGGATCAGGCCTTGGCTGCGGGGGCGGCCAGCGTCATCGTCACAACAGACATTCCTGACATATGGTCTGCGGAGCTGCCCTTGGGCGTGAGAGTTGCGCAGCGACCTCCCGAACTGGCTGGGGACCAAACGCCCATGGCCCCTGTGGTGCTGGACTGCCTGGAGCGAACCGAAGTGATTGGCCCAGTGGTGTTGCTCCAGGCCACATCGCCTATGCGACGGCCCGAGCACGTCGCTGCAGCTTTGCGCTTGTTGGAAACACAGACATTTGATTTGGTCATGAGCGTCACGGAAGCAGACCGCGGTGTTTTGAAGTGGGGCCGCCTGGATGG
Source organism: Pseudomonadota bacterium (assembly GCA_039798985.1). Lineage (GTDB taxonomy): Bacteria > Pseudomonadota > Gammaproteobacteria > Burkholderiales > Burkholderiaceae_C > JBDKEX01. The sequence continues at coordinate 13,476 of JBDKEX010000045.1, forward strand.
CGAGCGCTTCATCCCCCTGGCTGATCCGGCCTTTTGTTTTTCCAACCGACAAAGCCTGCCCGCTGTGGTCAAGCCCAATGGAGCGGTTTATGCCTTTGACTCCGGTTGGTTCAAGCGCAATGGCTCGTTCGTTACCCCCCATATTGGCGTTATTGCCATGACGCCTCAAGAAAGCCAAGACATTGACACGCTGGAGGATTTCCAGCGATGCGAAACTGCATTGTGCGGAAGGTGAAATATAAATTATGAAAATTGCTCATCGTGAAATTTCTTTGTCCCACCCACCTTTGGTAATAGCCGAAATCGGCATCAATCACGGTGGAAGTCTGGATGTGGCAAAAGGTATGGTGCTGGCTGCCCACCGCGCCGGTTGCGAAATGGTCAAGCACCAAACCCATTTTGTTGAAGACGAAATGACGGACGAGGCCAAGCAAATATTTCCCCCCAACGCCGATGTGTCCATTTGGGAGGTGATGGCCCGCTGTGCATTGTCAAAAGACGATGAAATTGCCCTGAAAAAATACGCTGAATCTTTGGGGATGATCTACATCTCTACACCGTTCTCGCGGGCAGCAGCCGATTTTTTGAACGAGATCGGCGTTTCTGCTTTCAAAATTGGCTCGGGCGAATGCAACCATCTGCCACTGATCCGGCACATTGCCAGTTTTGGCAAACCCGTCATCATGAGCACTGGAATGCAAACCATAGACACCATGCGTCCCTCAGTCCAGGTGTTGGAAGAGGCGGGCATAGAGTTCGCTCTGTTGGAGTGCACCAATTTGTACCCTTCGCCCCCCGAAATTGTCAGTTTGCAGGGTGTTACTGAACTTCGCCAGGCTTTCCCCAGCGCAGTGGTGGGCTTTTCTGATCACAGCATAGGCCCCGAAATGGCCTTGGCTTCTGTGGCTTTGGGCGCGTGCATTCTAGAGCGACATTTCACCGATACCCGGTATCGCAAAGGTCCTGATATTTCCTGTTCCATGGATCCGGCTGAATTGAAGTTTTTGATCGACCGTTCGCGGGAGATTCATGTGGCATTGAACAATCCCAAGGTCCGTACAGCCCCCGAGGAAGATGTGTATCGGTTTGCCCGTGGTTCGGTGGTTGCCGACAAAGATTTACCAGCAGGACACGTGATCTCGGCTTCGGACATATGGGCCCGCCGCCCAGGTTCTGGCGAAATATCGGTGCAACATTTCGATCGTTTGTTGGGTGCCAAATTGACCCGAGCGGTCAAACGCAACCAACAGTTGCTGTGGAGTGATTTGAGTGGTGTGGAGCAACTTCATGACTGAGCAGTCCGAGCCTGCCGTGACCGGTAAGCGATTGCTTTTTGTCACGGGCACGCGAGCCGATTATGGAAAACTCGAGCCTTTGGCCCGAGCAGCACAAGAAGCTGGTTTTTTGATTTCGTTTTTCATCACTGGCATGCACATGATGAAACGATACGGCGAAACTCGCCTGGAAGTGAAACGATTCCCCAACGCTGAATTTTTTGAGTTCGTTAATCAGCGCGAGGGCGATGCGCTCGAGTTCATTTTGTCAAAAACTGTGTTGGGTTTTTCAGACTTTGTGCATGAACACCGCCCTGATTTGGTGGTTATTCACGGCGACCGAGTGGAGGCTTTGGCCGCTTCAATAGTTTGCGCAATGCGCTACATTCGTTCTGCGCATATTGAAGGTGGCGAGGTATCTGGAACCATTGACGAAAGTATTCGTCATTGCAATACAAAGCTGTGTGCTACTCATTTTGTGAGCTCAGAAGCGGCGAAACAGCGTGTTTTGGCGTTAGGTGAAGCACCCGAACGTGTTTACAACATCGGTTCACCCGAATTGGATGTGCACGCCCGACCCTCGGGAGTCACCATACAAGAAGTACGAGCACGTTACGACATCCCATTTGACGATTACGGGATTGTTGTTTTTCATCCTGTGACTTCGGAAGTCGATACCATTGGGGATCAAGCAAAGGCATTGTTTGGTGCATTGGAGGCCAGTGGCAAAAATTTTGTGGTTATTGCTCCCAATAATGACCCTGGGACAGAAGAAATTTTTTCTGTTATAGAAAAAT
>JBDKEX010000046.1:0-4137 GCA_039798985.1 Pseudomonadota bacterium
TCAACACCGTCAAAGGCAACTACAACTGGATGAAGGCGCGCGAAGGCGTGATGTCGTCGCCGGTGCTGGGCGCCGATTTGCAGAAGTTGTACCCGATCAGTTTTGCCAGCCAGTCGGACACTGCCACCTTTGACAACTGCCTTGAACTGTTGACCATGGCCGGCTACCCGATCAGTCAGGCTGTGATGATGATGATCCCTGAGCCCTGGGAGCAGCACACCACCATGGACGAGCGTCGCAAGGCCTTCTACGAGTACCACGCCGCCATGCTGGAACCATGGGACGGCCCCGCCTCCATCGTGTTCACTGACGGCCGCCAAATTGGCGCCACGCTGGACCGCAACGGCCTGCGTCCTTCGCGTTACTGCATCACCGACGACGACTTTGTGATCATGGGCTCTGAGGCAGGCGTGCTGCCCATTCCCGAGAGCAAAATCGTCAGCAAGTGGCGTTTGCAGCCGGGCAAGATGTTCCTGATCGACTTGGAACAGGGCCGCATGATCAACGACGAGGAGCTGAAAGCCGGTCTGGCCAACAGCAAACCCTACAAGCAATGGATTGAAAACCTGCGCATTCGCCTGGACGATGTGACCCAGCCGGTGGCTGGCGAAGGTGACCAGGGCGTGCAGCAAGCGGGCGAAGAATCGTCCAGCGCCGCAATGGACCATGTGAGCCCGTCGTTGCTGGACCGCCAGCAGGCTTTTGGCATGACGCAGGAAGACATCAAGTTCCTGATGGCGCCCATGGCCCAAAACGGCGAGGAGGGCATAGGCTCCATGGGCAACGACAGCCCGCTGGCCGTGCTGTCGAGCAAAAACAAGCCACTGTACAACTACTTCAAGCAGTTGTTTGCGCAGGTGACCAACCCGCCGATCGACCCCATTCGCGAAGCGATTGTGATGTCTCTGGTGTCCTTCATTGGGCCCAAGCCCAACCTGCTGGACATCAACCAGGTGAACCCGCCGATGCGGCTGGAGGTGAGCCAGCCGGTGTTGGACTTTGCCGACATGGCCAAGCTGCGCAACATTGAGCAAACTACCCAGGGCAAGTTCAAAAGCGCCACGCTGGACATCACTTACCCGGTGGTGTGGGGCCAGGAAGGGGTGGAGGCCAAGCTGGCTTCGCTCTGCGCGGAGGCTGTGGATGCGATCAAGGGTGGCAAGAACATCCTCATCATCAGCGACCGCAACCTGAGCGCCACGCAGGTGGCTATTCCCGCGTTGTTGGCTTTGTCGGCCATACACCAGCACCTGGTGCGTGAAGGCTTGCGCACCACCGCAGGCTTGGTGGTGGAAACCGGTTCGGCCCGCGAAGTGCACCACTTTGCCGTGCTGGCGGGCTACGGTGCGGAAGCCGTGCACCCCTACCTGGCCATGGAAACCTTGCAGGCCATACACCAAGACCTGCCGGGTGATTTGTCGGCCGAAAAGGCCATTTACAACTACATCAAAGCCATCGGCAAGGGCTTGTCCAAGATCATGTCCAAGATGGGCGTGAGCACCTACATGTCGTATTGCGGTGCGCAGCTGTTTGAAGCCATAGGCTTGAACAGCGAAACCGTGGCCAAATACTTCACTGGCACGCCCACCCGCGTGCAGGGCATAGGCGTGTTCGACATTGCGGAAGAAGCCATTCGCACCCACAAAGCCGCCTTTGGCGACGACCCAGTGCTGGCCAACATGCTCGACGCCGGTGGCGAGTACGCCTGGCGTGCCCGCGGTGAGGAGCACATGTGGACTCCGGATGCGATTGCCAAGCTGCAGCATTCCACCCGTGCCAACAACTTCAACACCTACAAAGAATACGCTCAAATCATCAACGACCAGACCAAGCGCCAGCTGACCCTGCGCGGTTTGTTTGAGTTCAAGGTGGACCCGAGCAAAGCGATTCCGGTGGAGGAAGTGGAGCCTGCCAAAGACATTGTGAAGCGTTTTGCGACGGGCGCCATGTCGCTGGGCTCGATTTCCACCGAAGCACATGCCACGTTGGCTGTGGCCATGAACCGCATTGGCGGCAAGAGCAACACCGGTGAAGGCGGCGAAGACCCCGCGCGCTACCGCAACGAACTGAAAGGCATTCCGATCAAGAAAGGCGAGTCCCTGGCCTCCATCATCGGTGCCGACAAGGTGGAAAGCGACATTCCGCTGCAAGACGGCGACAGCCTGCGTTCGCGCATCAAGCAGGTGGCTTCAGGCCGCTTCGGTGTTACCGCTGAGTACTTGGCTTCTGCCGATCAGGTGCAGATCAAGATGGCCCAAGGCGCCAAGCCGGGTGAAGGCGGCCAGTTGCCGGGCGGCAAGGTGTCCGAGTACATCGGCTTCCTGCGCCACTCGGTGCCGGGCGTGGGCCTGATTTCCCCGCCTCCGCACCACGACATCTACTCGATCGAAGATTTGGCCCAGCTGATCCACGACTTGAAGAACGTGGCCACCACCGCCAGCATTTCGGTGAAGTTGGTGTCTGAAGTGGGTGTTGGCACGATTGCGGCGGGCGTGGCCAAATGCAAGGCAGACCACGTGGTGATCGCTGGCCACGATGGCGGCACCGGGGCTTCGCCTTGGTCGTCTATCAAGCACGCGGGCGGTCCTTGGGAAATCGGCCTGGCCGAAACCCAGCAGACCTTGGTGCTCAACCGTTTGCGCGGCCGCATCCGTGTGCAAGCCGACGGTCAGATGAAGACCGGCCGTGACGTGGTGATTGGTGCGCTGCTGGGGGCCGACGAGTTTGGTTTTGCCACTGCGCCGCTGGTGGTGGAAGGCTGCATCATGATGCGCAAATGCCACCTCAACACCTGCCCCGTGGGTGTGGCCACGCAAGACCCGGTGCTGCGCAAGAAATTTTCTGGGAAACCAGAGCACGTGGTCAACTTCTTCTTCTTTATTGCCGAAGAGGTGCGCCAGATCATGGCCCAATTGGGCATACGCAAGTTTGACGACTTGGTGGGCCGTTCCGATCTGCTGGACACCCGCAAAGGCATCGAGCATTGGAAATCGCAGGGCTTGGACTTCAGCCGGTTGTTTGCGCAGCCCGCCGTTCCTGCTGATGTGCCCCGCATGCATGTGGCAGACCAGGACCACGGTTTGGAAAAGGCGCTGGACAACGTGCTGATTGCCAAGAGCAAGGCGGCCATTGAGCACGGCGAAAAGGTCCAGTTCATGGAGGTTGCGCGCAACGTGAACCGCTCCGTGGGGGCCATGTTGTCCGGGGCTTTGACCAAGGTGCGTCCGGAGGGTTTGCCTGACGACACCATACGCATCCAGCTGGAAGGCACCGGCGGCCAATCTTTTGGCGCATTTTTGGCCAAGGGCATCACGCTTTACCTGATCGGTGAGGCCAACGACTACACCGGCAAAGGACTGTCGGGTGGCCGCATTGTGGTTCGCCCCAGCTTGGACTTCCGGGGCGTGGCGCACCAAAACATCATCGTGGGCAACACAGTGATGTACGGTGCCACCACGGGCGAGGCCTATTTCAGCGGTGTGGGCGGCGAGCGTTTCGCGGTGCGTTTGTCTGGGGCCACTGCGGTGGTGGAAGGCACGGGCGACCACGGTTGCGAGTACATGACGGGCGGCACCGTGGCCGTGTTGGGCAAAACCGGTCGCAACTTCGCGGCGGGCATGAGCGGCGGTATTGCATACGTTTACGACGAAGACGGACAGTTCGCCAAGCGTTGCAACGCGGCACAGGTGGCCCTGGACAAAGTGTTGCCTGCCACCGAACAGCAAGCGATTGGTGATGTGGCCACTTGGCACCGCGGCCAGACCGATGACGAGCAGCTGAAGAAGTTGCTCGAAGACCACCTGCGCTGGACCGGCAGCAAGCGCGCCCGCGATTTGTTGGACAACTGGACCGAAGCCCGCGCCAAGTTTGTGAAGGTGTTCCCCACCGAATACAAACGTGCTCTGGGTGAAATCCATGCCCGCAAAGTGGCCAAGGCTGCACAAGCGGACTCGAATGCCGTGGTGGCCGCTAAGTAATCGAACCGCTCGCCAACACATCAATTGTTTTTTCGGGCCGGCCTGCGTGGCCGGCGCGCAAAGGAATCAAAATGGGAAAAGTCACCGGCTTTATGGAGTATGAGCGCATCGAAGAGGGCTACAAGCCCCCGATCGAGCGTTTGAAACACTACAAAGAGTT
>JBDKEX010000047.1:0-5190 GCA_039798985.1 Pseudomonadota bacterium
CCATGAAAGAAAAAGAAATCCTTCGCATTGAAGGCCCTTACGGCAGTTTTTTCCTGCGTGAAGACTCCGAAAAACCCATTGTTTTGTTGGCATCCGGAACAGGCTTTGCACCCATCAAAGCCTTGCTGGAACACATGCAGCACCAAAACATCAACCGCCCCACCACCTTGTACTGGGGGGGGCGCCGTCCAGCCGATTTGTACCAAAGCGCTTGGGTAAACGAGATGTGCGCCCAAATGCCGCAGCTGCGGTTTGTGCCAGTGGTGTCCAACGCCCTGCCAGAAGACAGTTGGACCGGCCGCACAGGCTTTGTACACACGGCCGTGTTGCAAGATATTCCCGACCTGTCAGGCCATCAGGTGTACGCCTGTGGCGCGCCGGTGGTGGTCGAATCGGCGCAACGTGATTACATTGCGGCAGGCCTTCCACCCGAAGAGTTCTTTGCCGACGCCTTCACTTCCGAAAAAGACAAACACCCCGCCTGAATAGGCACGCCTTACTCGTCCAGCAACTTCTTCAAGTCGTCGGCCAGCACCTGGGCACCGCTGTTGTAGCGGTGGTAAAGCCGAACCCGGCCTTGGGCGTCATACACATAACTGCCAGCTGAATGGTCCATGGTGTAACTGGTGGGGGTGGGGCCCTCCACCTTTTTGTAGTACACCTTGAAGGCTTTGGCCAAATCTGGTAGTTGGTCGTCTTTGGCGTAGAGTGCCAAAAATGACGGGTCAAAGTTGGCCATGTAGGCCTTCATCACTTCGGGCGTGTCGCGGGCCGGATCAACGCTCACAAACAGGCCTTGCAACTTGTCACCGTCTGCCCCCAGCAACCGCTTGGCTTGGGCCAACTCGGTCATGGAGGTGGGGCACACATCTGGGCATTGTGTATAGCCAAAAAACAGCACCAACACCTTGCCCTTGAAATCAGGCAAGGTCCGCATTTGACCCTGGTGATCCGTCAAATTGAAGGTCTTCGCGTAATCCGCACCGGTGATGTCAATGCCGTTGAAAGTGGGTTTGCCAGAGCAGGCCCACAACAAACCCGAGGCCACGCACAACAACGCCCAGCCTGCCCACGATCTTTTGGAAAAACCCAGCTGTTTCATGCCCACACCCAATAATGGTCTACCAACATGGCGGCAAACAACACCGACAAATGGATCAAGGAAAACCGAAACGTTTTGCGCGCCAACCCATCTGAATAATTTCGCCACAGAGCGATGGCGTAGGCGCAAAACCCAACACTCAGTACCACGGCCACGGTCAAGTACAACCAGCCATTCATGCGAAGCACAAAGGGCAACAAACAAGCTGCAAACAGCACAAAGGTGTACAACACAATTTGCAGGCGCGTAAACTCAGATCCATGGGTCACCGGCAACATGGGCAAGCCAGACTTGCGGTAGTCCTCGACCCGATAAAGGGCCAAGGCCCAAAAATGGGGCGGTGTCCACAGAAAAATAATCAAGAACAATATCAGCGCCTCGGGGGTGACCGTGTCGGTCATGGCCGCCCACCCCAGCACGGGCGGCATGGCGCCTGAAGCCCCCCCAATCACAATGTTTTGCGGCGTCAACGGCTTCAATATCACCGTGTACACCACCGCGTAACCCACAAAAGTGCCAAAGGTCAGCCACATGGTCAGTGGGTTGACCCACAGGTACAAAATCGCCGAGCCCAGTGCGCACAACACAGCCGAAAAAGCCAAGGTTTGCGTGTTGGTGAGCTCCCCTTTGGCGGTAGGGCGCCAAGCGGTGCGTTTCATTTTGGCGTCAATGTGCTGCTCCACCACACAATTGAAAGCCGCAGCGGCACCGGCCACCAGCCAAATACCCAAACAGGCCCAAAACGCCAAGCCCACTTGGCTCCAACTGGGAACGCCCGGCACGGCCAGCACCATGCCTATCAGTGCACAAAACACAATCAACTGGATCACGCGCGGCTTCATCAACGCGTAAAACTGGCGCCAAGTGGGCGGCAAAGGCGCGTCGACCCCGGTGGCTACTTGGCTCATGCAACGGTTTCCATAGAATGCAGGCGGGTGGTGGGGAAATCACGAATGGGATTGCCCGACGCAACCCCATATTGAGCCAGCCAGCCGGTCAAAACCACCACCATAGCAGCAGCTCCTGCGGTGTGCCCCACGGCGGCCACCAATGGCCACCCCAGAACCACGTTGCTCAAGCCGGTACCCAATTGCCAGCCTGCCAGCACCAACAACACCCCCGCTTGGCGCCAATGCCCCGATGTTTTGCGCAAACGCCAGGCCACCAACACCAGGGCCAGCAGCACCGCGTAGGCCATCAATCTGTGTCCGTAATGAATTGCGGTCAAAGCCGGGAAAGGCAAACCCTCCCCAGATCCACGTTCGCCCAGTTCGCGCCACAGCTCGAACCCCGCGTGCCAATCCATGGCCGGCCACCAAACCCCTTGGCAGGTGGGAAAGTCTTGGCAAGCAAGCACCGCGTAGTTGGTGCTGACCCAACCACCCAGTGCAATTTGCAACCACACCAAAACGAACAACACCCAAACCCACTGTTTTGTGTTGGACGGCAACTGCGCCAGAGCCCGTCCGTGGTGGACGGGCCGCAAGCGAACGGCCTGAAACCGGAGCAGCGCCAACAGCACCATGCCCCCCAACAAATGCAGGGTAACGACAGCGGGAAACAGCTTCATGGTCACAGTCAAGGCTCCGAACGCCCCCTGTAAACACACCCACACCAAGGTGAGCACCGACCACTGCCAAGCGATGTTCAAACGTTTACGCTCCAACCAGTTGACCGCAGCCAACACCAAAATCAAGGCCCCAACGGCCATGGCCAAATAGCGGTGAATCATTTCGATCCACGCCTTGCTGAGCGTAACCGGCCCGCTAGGCATGGCTTCTTGCGCTTTGGCAATTGCTTGCCCCGCCCCAAAGGGGCTGGCGCTGCCGTAACATCCCGGCCAGTCGGGGCAACCCAAGCCCGAGTCGGTCAAACGGGTGAAAGCACCGAACAGCACCAAATCGAAGGTCAGAAACAGGGTGAGTGTCGTCAATGCCAACACGCGCCCCGCGCCCGATTCACGGCGGCTGCGCAACCACACCCATGCCAATGGCCCGATGGCCACAGCCGCTCCAACCACAAGCATTCGCAGCAGTGGCGAGTAGTCGTACAAAGCTTGCCCATCCATCATGGACGCCCTTCCTTGTCCCAGGAGGCTGCCGCCCTCAACAAACGTTCAATGTCCTTGCGTACTTTCGTGGGGTCAGCATCGGCAGGAAAGCGCATCATCCAATTGCCCCAAGGGTCCACCAAATACAAGTGGTCGGCCAATTGCCGGCCAGGCGCAGGCTCCAGCCAGGCAGACAAGACCGGCTCTTCCACTTTAAGCACCGTGGCTGCGGCAGTTCCCCGCTGCAGCTCGTCTGACAGAGCCGCCTGTCCGGTGCGCAACCACACCCAATCCAAACGGGTTTTGTCTTTGCCCAACGCTTCGCGAATCTGCCGCTGCAAATACAAATGCCTTTCACACATCGCGTTGCAGGCGCTGTCGGCCACACTGATCAGCAACCACTGGTGCTGCAACGCCGTCAGCTCCAGCGGTTTGCCATCGACTTGTACGGCCTGCACCGCAGGCAGAGGCCGCATCGGCTCAATCAGCTCGCCGTAATTGCGACGGCCTTCTGGGCGAATCACGTAATAAGTGAAATAAGACGCCACCACCGGCGCGGCACACACCAGCAACACCAAAAACATCTTGATTCGGCCGGTGCGCGTCAAGGTGGCCGCCTTGGCCTCGGGAGAAGCCGGGTCAGGCAGGTCGTAAACAGTCATCCCCAAAGGATGGTCTGCCGGCTCGACGCCATCACCGCTTACCATCGATTCACCTTTTTCGGCGCCTTGGGACAATGATTTGGAACCAGACATACAGCACAACCGTTACAAAAGAAAGACCAAACCACTGAAAAGCATAACCAAGGTGCTTGTGGGCATCGCCCCCCACAAGGGGCCAGTTTCTCGTCAGGCCGTCATCGCCGCCTGAAGGCTCAACCTGCAAGACCGACACAGGCAGCACGGGGCGCTTGAGCTCTTGCGCCAACTGAGCCATGTCGACATTTTGCCGGATTCGCCCTCCAGAATCCTGACCCAGCTCATACAACTTGGACGGCGGTGGGGCCAATCTACCCCGAATGGTCACCAGCCCCGCATCCTCGCCCACAACGGGCAATGCACCCCGGTCGTCAAACCGTCTGGGCACCCAGCCGCGCTGAACCAGCACCAAAGCATCACCGCCACCTTGCACCTGCACAGGTGTGACCACAATAAAGCCGGAACGCCCGTCCATGGGCCGATTGTCCAAAAACACGGTCGCTTCGTGCAGCCAGCGTCCTTGCAAACTGACTTTCCGGTCAAATGCGTCCGACCAGCGCCCTTCAACCACTTCTGTCAGCAGGTCCCCCAGGCTCACCTCGGGTACCTGAGCTCGTTCTGAGCGTTGCGCCATCAAGGCCTCCTTCATCGAGGCACGGCCCAACTGCCACAGCCCCAATGAAGCGGTAACACCAACTGTCACGACAGCAGCAAGGGTGACCCACCAAAACGCTGCTCGCCGGCCCGCGGTCATTGGATAATACCCAGCATGAAATACGTTGTCATTGTGGCCTTCATAGCGATCATCTCCAGTTTGGCAGTGGCCTTGGTGCACATGATGCGAGGATCGGCCGGAGGCTCTGACCCAAAAAAATCAAAACGCATGGCACGCGCATTGGCTTTTCGGGTGGGGTTCTCGGTGTTGCTGTTTGTGGGCGTGATGGCTGCCTACTGGATGGGTTGGATACAGCCCACAGGCTTGCCACAACGTTGAGGGCCTCGTTTTCATTGCTGCGTCGAACGCAAAAAAAAGCGCCAAGAGGCGCTTTTTTTGTGCGGTACGCCCCGGTTAAAGCCAGTACACCAGGATGTAAAGGCCCAACCACACCACGTCCACAAAGTGCCAGTACCAAGCCGCAGCCTCAAAGCCGACGTGCTGTTCTGCAGTGAAATGGCCCTTGTAGGTGCGGATCAGACAGATGGTCAAAAAGATCGTCCCGATGACCACGTGAAAACCGTGGAACCCCGTCGCCATGAAGAACGACGCACCATAAATGTTGCCCGCAAAGCCAAAAGCAGCATGGCTGTATTCATAAGCTTGGAAAACGGTGAACAAAGCG
>JBDKEX010000048.1:0-4639 GCA_039798985.1 Pseudomonadota bacterium
TTGCCTTCCAAACGGTGTTCCAGCACGCCGCTGTGCGCCCAATCTTGGCCGGCTTGCAGCAGCCCCGCCAAACGGGGCAGGGTGCTTGCCACCCCAGCGCGGGTGATGCGCGACAGCGCGCTGTCGTCTGGAGACACATGCGGCGCCACCAACCCCACAGGCAAACCCGAAGCGCCTGCGGCAGGTTGCTCCGCAGCATCCACCACCTCGACTTGGCAACCGCGTTGCGCCAGGCTGTAAGCCACCGCCGACCCAGACAGACCCCCGCCCACCACCACAACCCGCAGCCGCCGGGCCCCTGCGTGGCCCCGCAATGTGTTGCGCACGGGCCAGTGGGGCGCATAAACACCGCGCCAAGCAGCGCCAGTGGAGAGGTCTTGAGTGGCTTTGAACCCCGCAGTGGCCAGCCGTGCCAGCAGTTCGGTGGTGGGGTGTTCAACTGCCAACAGGGTGCCGGGTTGGCTCAGTCGTGCCAGCTGTTTGGGCGCTTGCTCGTCAAATGCAGGTTCGTGCACCGCTGGCCCTGCCGCCGCCCAAACAATCTGGTTCATGGCGGTGTCAAGTCCGGCCAGGTGTTCCAGCCCGGGGCCTATGCACAGGGTCAGGTGCAGCGCGTCGTTTTCAAAAACCAAGCGGTGCACGCCGGGCAGCAGGCCCTTCCAACTTTCAAACAATTGCTGGCCCAATGGGTGCAAGGCCGGGGGCAGCACTGCAAGGCGTTGCGCCAGTGCCTCAGCAGGTGGGCTGAGCGGCAAAAGCGCGGTGTAAAACAAACGCGGGGGCGTTTTGGCGGTGGTTCGCCAAGTTTGCCAAGTGCTCAAAAAGCGCTCCAGACCGTCAAGCCCTTGGCTCGCATCCCCAAAATGGGTGTCCAGCACCTGCCAGCGGTCGTTCGTGGCCCAGCTGGGGCTCCCAACTCCAAGTGCCATCAATGCAGCAACGCGGTTTCAGGGTGCAGGGGGCACATAACCTGCTGCGGCGTCTGCGCCTTCGCCAAAAAAATGTTTTTCCATTTGGCGGGCCAGGTACTGGCGTGCACGCGCGTCAGCCAGGTTCAAACGGTTTTCGTTCACCAGCATGGTTTGGTGCTTGAGCCACTGTGCCCAAGCCTCTTTGCTGACGCTTTGGTAGATGCGTTTGCCCAGTTCGCCGGGGTAGGGTGGAAAGTCCAAGCCTTCGGCCTCTTGGCCCAGTTTGATGCATTGAACGTTGCGTGCCATGGTCAGGTTCCTTGCTTTTGTGGTGTTTTGGTTATGAACAAATAAAAACTTGTTGGTTGGCGTTATAAGCCAAGCTGGGCAAAATACGCAGCTTTTGCAAAGTGGCTGACTGTAACAAGCTTTGACCCGTCTGCACCCGCGCAGGGTTGAGCCGATTCAAACCCAAGTGCGTCGTGTAATGGATACACTCGGCGCAGCCAGCCCCTCCATTCTCTTATTCTCATGAGCGCATTCATTGAAGAGCGTGTACTGACCGTGCACCACTGGACCGACCGCCTGTTCAGCTTTACCACCACCCGCGACCAGGCGCTGCGGTTTTCCAACGGCCATTTCACCATGATCGGGCTGCGCCAAGCCACGGGCAAACCCCTGTTGCGTGCTTACAGCATTGCCAGCGCCAATTACGAAGAACATTTGGAGTTCCTCAGCATCAAGGTGCCGGACGGCCCCTTGACCAGCCAGTTGCAACATATTCAACCCGGCGACACGATCGTGGTGGGCCGAAAGCCCACCGGCACGCTGCTGATTGACTACCTGTTGCCTGCTCGCAATTTGTACTTGTTTGCCACAGGCACCGGTTTGGCGCCGTTTATGAGCATTATTCGTGACCCCGACACCTACGAACGCTTCCAGAAGGTGGTGCTGGTGCATGGCGTGCGCCAGGTCGAAGAACTTGCTTACCGCGACTACATCACCAACGAGCTGCCCAAGCACGAGTTTCTGGGCGACATGATCAGCCCGCAGCTGCTGTATTACCCCACAGTGACGCGCGAACCCTTTGAGCGGCAAGGGCGCATTCCCGAACTGGTGACCAGTGGCCAAATGGCGCGCGAATTGGGGTTGCCCCAGCTCAACCCCGCCACTGACCGCGTGATGATTTGCGGCAGCCCCGCCATGTTGCGCGACCTCAAGCACTTGTGCGAAAAGGAAGGGTTCGAGGAAGGCAACACCAGCACGCCGGGCGACTTTGTCATCGAACGCGCCTTCGCTGATTCCTGAACGCAGGCGGGCAGTTCTGTTGCGTAAAAAATCTCAAAAAACAAAGCGCAACCGGAAACTCAACGCCGTGTGGAGCATCAGACCCGTGCGATCTTGCTTGAACGTTTGAATGAAATGATGTCTGCAACCTGCAATTGGGTGTTAGCTGTGGTGAACCGGCCGCGCCGGGTTTGGGCCGGTGTGCTGGCTGCGGTGGTCGCTTTGTTGGCCTTTGGCTTGTATTTGCAGCACGTGGTGGGCTTGGAACCTTGCCCCATGTGCATTGTGCAACGCTATGCCTTCTTGGGGGTGGCGGCGCTGGCCCTGGTGGGGGTGTTGTCGCCCCAAGCGGGTGCTCAGCGCGTGGTGGCGGGGTTGGTGTTTGTGCTGGCAGGGTTTGGCGCTTTCACCGCGGCCCGGCAAAGCTGGCTCCAGTGGTTTCCACCCGAGGTTTACAGCTGCGGCCGCGATTTTTACGGGATGATAGAAAACTTCCCGCTCAAGCGCGCCATACCCATGATTTTCCGGGGCAGCGGCGATTGCACCGCCATTGATTGGACGTTCTTGGGCTTGTCAATTGCCAATTGGTCCTTCCTGTGCTTCATGGCTGCAATGGCCCTGGCGGCTGGGCTGCTGTGGCAGGGCCGCAAAGCCAGTGCTTGAGCAGTTGCCGCATCGGTGTTAGCATTGGAGCAGTTGTTTTAAACAACCGATCCCGTTCGGGAGAGACCACAGCTGGCTTTGAGCCAACTTGGCGCCGAAGGAGCAACCGCCCCGGAAACTCTCAGGCAAAAGGACCGAACGGATCATCAGCACTCTGAAGAGTTGCCGGATGTCGTCACCCGGCACACCGCAGGAGCAAGCGCAGTGGTTTTTACCTTTGCGTGAATCTCTCAGGTACCAAACAGAGGGGGCGTGTGAAGCGCAAGGTGCGCCCAGCACTCCCCTTGTCGACGTTGGAGCCTGTCTCATGAAATCAATAGCAGTCATTGGTGGGGGCATCACGGGTGTCACCACGGCGTATGCCTTGGTCAAACGCGGTTTTGCCGTGACCCTGTTCGAAAAACACCGCTACGCCGCCATGGAAACCTCGTTTGCCAATGGCGGGCAGTTGTCGGCATCGAACGCGGAGGTGTGGACCCATTGGTCCACCATTCTCAAGGGCATGAAATGGATGCTCAGAAGCGACGCGCCGCTGCTGGTGAACCCCAAGCCCAGTTGGCACAAACTGTCGTGGTTCGCAGAATTTGTGGCCAACATTCCGCATTACCGGCAAAACACGGTGCAGACCGCGCGTTTGGCCGTGGCCGCCCGCCAGCACCTGTTTGCCTGGGCCGAAGCCGAGCAGATTGACTTCGACTTGAAAAAGCATGGCATTTTGCATATTTACCGCGACAAAGCGGGTTTTGACCACGCCGGTGAAGTCTCCAAACTGTTGGCGCAAGGCGGTTTGCCGCGCCGCGCCGTCACGCCCACCGAAATGCATGCAATCGAGCCGACTTTGGCAGGGCAGTATTACGGCGGTTACTACACCGAAAGCGACTCGACGGGCGACATCCACAAATTCACGGTGGGTTTGGCTGCGGCTTGCGAACGTCTGGGTGTGACTTGCCTGTACGGGCAGGACGTGACTTCGGTTCGCAGCGACGGTGCGGTGGCCAGTGTGACGGTGCAAGAGGCAGAGGGCCAGAGCACGCGCCAGTTCGACGGCGTGGTGGTTTGTGCGGGCGTGGCCAGCCGTGACATGGCTGCCGAGCTGGGTGACCGTGTCAACATTTACCCGGTCAAGGGCTACTCCATCACGGTGAACTTGCTGGACGCCAAGAGCCAACAGTCCGCACCCACGGTGAGTTTGCTGGACGACGAAACCAAATTGGTGACCAGCCGCTTGGGGGTGGACCGTTTGCGGGTCGCGGGCACCGCCGAATTCAATGGCATGAACAAAGACATTCGCGCAGACCGCATCAAACCTTTGGTGGATTGGGTGAACCAGTGCTTCCCCGGTGTGAACACCCGCCAGGTGGTGCCCTGGGCCGGATTGCGCCCCATGATGCCCAACATGATGCCCCGCGTGGGGCGGGGTCATCGCGCCAACGTGTTTTACAACACCGGCCACGGCCATTTGGGCTGGACACTGTCTGCCGTGACTGCTGACATGGTGGCGGGCACTGTTCAAGAAGAGCTGGGGGCGCCGGTCAACCTATTTCTGTCCACGCCAGCTTTGCCGCCAGGCCCACAAACACCGTTCCAGCCAATCGGTTGAGGTTGCGTTGTGCCCGGGCGGATTGTTGCAAGCGTCCGCCCAAACTGCCAGCCCCCCAGGCGAAGCTGCCAAATACCAGCAGCGTGGCCAGAATGAACAGGCCACCCAGCGCCAACACCTGTCCGCCCACCGGGCCTGCGTCAGCTTGCACAAACTGTGGCAAGAAGGCCAAAAAGAA
>JBDKEX010000049.1:0-23187 GCA_039798985.1 Pseudomonadota bacterium
CTGCGGGTGGTGGACAAATTCCTGTTGCAGCTGGAAACCCAGTTGGCCGAAAAAAAGGTGGAAGTGACATTTACCGATGCTTTGCGCCAGCATTTGGCCAAGAAGGGGTTCGATCCCCTGATGGGCGCGCGCCCGATGCAGCGTTTGATTCAGGACACCATACGCCGCGCTTTGGCCGACGAGCTGTTGTTCGGTCGGCTGACGGAAGGCGGTCGTTTGACGGTGGACATCGACACCACGGTGGAAGACAAGCCGGAGGTCAAACTCGACATCCAGCCCCTGCCGAAGAAAGACAAACACGTGAAAGCCGAGCCTGAAGAGGCCGCAGCCGAATGACCCCTCAAGCCAGCCCAAGCGCTGGCTTTTTTTTCAAGCATGAACCACCACACTTTTCTCTGGCACGACTACGAAACATTCGGAACCAGCCCCAAGCGGGATCGGCCTGCCCAGTTTGCCGCCATTCGCACCGATGCCGAGCTGAACGAAGTCGGTGAACCTTTGATGATCTACTGCCACCCGGCGCCGGACTATTTGCCCGACCCCGAAAGCTGTTTGATCACCGGCATCCTGCCCCAGTTGTGTTTGGAAAAAGGGGTGCCTGAACACGAATTTGCCGCCCGAATTGAAGCGGAATTTGCCCAGTCCGACACGGTGGGTGTGGGCTACAACACCATACGGTTCGACGATGAATTCACGCGTTACTTGCTGTGGCGCAACCTGATGGATCCCTACGCCCGTGAATGGCAAAACGGCTGCGGACGTTGGGATTTGCTGGACGTGGTGCGCATGACCTACGCCTTGCGCCCCGAGGGCTTGGTCTGGCCCAAAAAAGCCGATGGCACGCCCAGCTTCAAGCTGGAGGACCTGACCCGCGCGAACGGGCTGCAGCACGAGGCGGCGCACGATGCCTTGTCGGACGTGCGGGCCACCGTTGCGCTGGCACGCTTGATCCGGCAGCAGCAGCCCAAGTTGTTTGATTTTGCTTTTGGCCTGCACAAAAAGGACCGCGTGATGGCCGAATTGGGCCTGCCCACCACCGTGCAAACCGCCAAGCCGTTTTTGCACGTTTCGGGCATGTTCCCCACCGAAAAGGGCTGCCTGGGTGTGATGTGGCCCCTCACGTCTCACCCCACCCACAAAAACGAGTTGTTGGCCTGGGATCTGGCACACGATCCTTCGCTGTTAACTCAGCTGGATGCAGAGCAGCTGCGCTTGCGGCTGTTCACAAAAACAGCTGATTTGCCTGCGGGGGTGTCACGTTTGCCGCTCAAAAGCCTGCAACTCAACAAGTCTCCCATGGTGGTGGGCAACCTCAAAACCTTGCGGCCAGAAATGGCCCAACGCTGGGGCATAGATTTGGAGGCAGCGGCCCGCAACGCCGAACGTGCGATGGGCTTGCCCGACATGAGTGAGATTTGGCGCGAAGTCTTTGCCAAACCAGAAGCTGCTGAGGCTGCTCCAGACGCGGAGCAAGACCTGTACGCCGGTTTTGTAGGCCCCGCAGACCGCCGCCGCCTGAATCAATTGCGAGCCAGCCATCCCACCGACCCCGCCTGGCAACAGGTCGGGTTTGACGACGAGCGTTTGGCTGAGTTGGTTTTTTTGTACCGCGCTCGCGGTTTCCCCGAAACCTTAACGCCCGAGGAAACCGAGCGCTGGCGCACCCACTGCGCAGGCCGGCTCTTGCAAGGGCGGGGTGGCGCATTGACGTTTGAAAAGCTGCTGGAGTGCGTTGACGGTTTGGCCGAGCTGGCCATGGAGCGCGAAGACGAGCGGGCCGAGGCTATTTTGGGGGCGCTGGTGGACTACGCCGAAACCATCGCGCCCGAGGTTTGACCCCCGGGGCTGACCCCCACTAGCGCCGGCCGCCCAACAAACTGCCCAGTACCCCCCGAACCAGTTGCCGGCCCAGGCTGCTGGCCACGCTGCGCGCAGCGGTTTTTGCCATGGTTTGCACCAGACCATCGTATTGGCCCCCACGCGGCCCAGTGCGCCCAAACAAGGCTTCGTTGACCAAGGTGCCCAGCGCGCCACCCGTGCCAGAGCCTTCAGCAGTTTCTGTGGCAGCGCTAGGTATGCGTGGGCCTTTGCCGGTTGCTGCCTCGGTCGATGCTGTGTCGTCCCCTCGGCCAGCGGCGTGTGCACGCAACAATTCGTGCGCGCTTTCGCGGTCCACCGATTTTTCATACACCCCGGTGACCAGCGATTGGCTGAGCAGGGCTTGGCGTTGTGTGTCGGTGATGGGGCCGATTTGGCTGCCCGGCGGTTGTACAAAAACCCGCTCGGTTTCACTGGGGCGGCCCTTGGCGTCCAGCAGGCTGATCAAGGCTTCGCCCACTGCCAGTTCTGTGATGGCCGCTTCAACGTCCAGGCCCGCTTTGGGCCGCATGGTTTCAGCGGTGGCCTTGACCGCTTTTTGGTCGCGCGGCGTGAAGGCGCGCAGAGCGTGCTGTATTCGGTTGCCCAGCTGACCGAGCACACTGTCGGGAATGTCCAGCGGGTTTTGGGTCACGAAATACACCCCAACACCTTTTGAGCGCACCAGCCGAACCACCAATTCAATGCGTTCCACCAACACTTTGGGGGCTTCGTTGAACAGCAGGTGCGCTTCGTCAAAAAAGAACACCAGCTTAGGTTTGTCCAGGTCGCCCACCTCGGGCAACAGTTCAAACAACTCGCTCAGCATCCACAACAGAAATGTGGCGTACAGCCGGGGCGAGTTCATCAGCTGATCGGCCGCCAGTATGTTGACCACCCCTTTGCCGTCAACCGTCTGCATGAAGTCGTTGATGTCGAGCATGGGTTCGCCAAAGAACCGGTCGCCGCCCTGTTGCTCGATTTGCAACAGGCCGCGCTGAATGGCGCCCACACTGGCCGCGCTGATGTTGCCGTATTCGGTGGTGAATTGCTTGGCGTTGTCGCCCACATGCTGCAGCATGGCGCGCAGGTCTTTCAGGTCGAGCAACAACAGGCCGTTGTCATCGGCAATTTTGAACACCAGGTTCAACACGCCGGCCTGGGTGTCGTTCAGGTTGAGCATGCGCGCCAGCAGCAGCGGGCCCATGTCGCTCACCGTGGCACGCACAGGGTGGCCTTTTTGACCAAACACATCCCACAGCGTGGTGGGGCAGGCCAGGGGTGTGGGCAGGGCTATGCCGCGTTCGGCCAGCACTTGCGCCAATTTGCCGCCTATGGTCCCGCTTTGGCTGATGCCGGTGAGGTCGCCTTTAACGTCGGCCATGAACACGGGCACCCCAATCCGCGAGAAACCCTCGGCCAAGGTTTGCAGCGTCACTGTTTTCCCCGTTCCGGTGGCGCCTGTGATCAGACCGTGTCTGTTGGCTTTGTCAGGGAGCAAAAAGCATTCGGTCAGCGAGTTTCGTGCAATCAGCAGGGGTTCGGTCATGGCAGCAAAATGGTTTGGGTGGGGCGGGGCGCGAAAAGTACAATACCGGGTTAACTAGCGTATATCAAATTCACGAGGGTTTTCATGGCAGGGCATTCCAAGTGGGCCAATATCCAGCACCGCAAAGGTCGGCAAGACGAAAAACGCGGCAAGATCTGGACTCGCATCATCCGTGAAATCACGGTCGCAGCGCGGCAGGGCGGCAGCGATTTGAGCGCCAACCCTCGTTTGCGTCTTGCGGTTGACAAGGCCAAAGCCGCCAACATGCCCGCCGACCGTGTGAAGTACAACATCGACAAGGCCTCTGGCGCCTTGCAGGATGTGAACTACGAGGAAATCCGCTACGAAGGCTACGGCATTGGTGGCGCAGCGATCATTGTTGACACCATGACCGACAACCGGGTTCGCACCGTGGCCGAAGTGCGCCACGCCTTCAGCAAACACGGCGGAAATTTGGGCACCGAAGGTTCGGTGGCGTTCCAGTTCAAGCATTGTGGTCAGTTGGTGTTCGCGCCCGGTACCTCTGAAGACCAGGTCATGGAAGTTGCACTGGAAGCCGGTGCGGAAGATGTGGTCGCCGATGACGACGGTGCCATTGAGGTGCTGACCTCACCCGGGGATTTTGAGTCGGTGAAAAACGCGCTTGAAGCTGCAGGCTTGACCCCAGATGTGGCAGAGGTGACCATGCGTGCCGACAACGTGATCGAATTGAGCGGCGAAGACGCCGCCAGAATGCAAAAACTGCTGGACGTGCTGGAAGACCTGGACGACGTACAAAACGTGTTCCACAACGCGGAAATCAACGAATGAGCAGCGGCAAGATGAAGGTGTTGGTGGTAGGCGGCGGCGGGCGCGAACATGCATTGGCTTGGAAGCTCAAGCAGTCGGCCCTGGTGGAACAGGTGTTTGTGGCGCCAGGCAATGGCGGCAGCGCCCGTGACGCCGAGCTTGCCAACATTCCCATCACCGACGTGAAGAACCTGCGGGAATGGGCCCAAGCCCAAGGCATTGCCTTGACGGTTGTGGGCCCTGAAGCGCCCTTGGCCGCTGGCGTGGTTGACGAGTTTCGTGCCCACGGCATGCGCATTTTTGGTCCCACCAAAGCTGCGGCCCAACTGGAAAGTTCCAAGGCTTTTTCTAAAGCCTTCATGAAGCGCCACGGTATTCCCACCGCGATTTACGAAACCTTTACCGACGCTGCTTTGGCCCATGCCTACGTGGAAAGTCAGGGCGCACCCATTGTGGTCAAGGCCGATGGCTTGGCCGCGGGCAAAGGCGTTGTTGTGGCCATGACACTGGCCGAAGCCCACGAAGCGATTGATTTCATGTTGCTGGACAACACCCTGGGCGTGACGCACAACGAAGGTGGCGCAAGGGTGGTGATCGAGTCCTTCTTGCAGGGCGAAGAAGCCAGCTTCATTGTGTTGTGTGACGGCAAAAATGTGACTGCCTTGGCCACCAGCCAGGACCACAAACGCCTGCTGGACGCCGACCAAGGCCCCAACACCGGCGGAATGGGCGCTTACTCACCGGCGCCGGTGGTCACGCCCGAGGTGCACCGCCGCGCCATGGAAGAAATCATCCTGCCCACCCTGCGGGGCATGGAGCAAGACGGCATTCCTTACACCGGTTTCTTGTACGCCGGCCTGATGATCGAGCCCAACGGCGCAGTAAAAACGCTGGAATTCAACTGCCGCATGGGGGACCCCGAAACCCAGCCCATCATGATGCGACTGCAAAGCGATTTGGCCGAGGTGATGCTGGCGGCGACCGAACAGCGTCTCGACCAAATTACCCTGGCGTGGGACGACCGGTTTGCCATGGGCGTTGTGTTGGCGGCCGAAGGCTACCCCCTGAATCCCCGCAAGGGCGACGTGATCACCGCCTTGCCAGCCGACACGGCGGATGCGGTGGTGTTCCATGCCGGCACCGCCATGAAAGAAGGTCAAGTGATCACTTCAGGTGGGCGGGTGTTGTGTGCCACGGCATTGGGCCATGGGGTGGCCGAAGCCCAAAAAAGGGCCTATGAACTCGTGGCCGGGGTTTCATTCACTGGCATGCAGTTCCGCAAAGACATTGGCTACCGGGCGCTCCAAGCATGAGCGGTCATGCAGAGTTGATGCGTGCTTACCTGCTGGGTTTGCAGCAACACATCACCAGCGCCATTGCCCAAATGGATGGCGGCATTTTTTTGGCGGATGCCTGGGAAAAGCCTGCGGGTGAGACCTTGCAAGGCAACGGCATCACGCAAATTTTGGAAAACGGGGCGGTGTTTGAGCGCGCCGGGTGCGGTTTTTCACACGTGCGTGGACCGCAACTGCCGCCCTCGGCCACACAACACCGCCCAGAGTTGGCGGGGGCGCCTTTCGAGGCCACGGGCGTGTCACTCGTGTTCCACCCCCGCAACCCCTATGTGCCCACCGTGCACATGAACGTGCGCATGATCACCGCCACCCCTGTGAGCGGGGGCAAAGCTGTGAGCTGGTTTGGCGGCGGCATGGACCTGACCCCCTACTACGGCTTTGAAGAAGATGCGGTTCATTTCCACCAAATCTGCCGCGACGCATTGGCGCCCTTTGGCAGCGACAAATACCCCCGGTTCAAAGCCTGGTGTGACGACTATTTTTGCCTGAAACACCGCAAAGAGCAGCGCGGTATTGGCGGTGTTTTTTACGACGATTTTTCAGAGTTGGGTTTCGAGGGCGGATTTGCCATGACCCAAGCTTTGGGCAACGCCTTTTTGGAGGCTTATCTGCCGATTGTGCAGCGTCGCATGGGCATGGCTTACGGCGAGCGGGAGCGGCAGTTCCAGCTGTACCGGCGCGGACGCTATGTGGAGTTCAACCTGGTTTGGGACCGGGGCACCCATTTCGGGCTCCAGTCTGGCGGACGCAGCGAATCCATACTGCTTTCCATGCCCCCTTTGGTTCGGTGGGCCTACCAGGAACACCCCTCGCCAGGCACCCCAGAACACAGGCTGTACACCGAATTTTTGGTGTGCCGGGACTGGGTGTGACCCTGTTGGAACAAACGAACCCCAAGCCCTTGCGGGTAGGCATGTTCGGTGGTGCTTTCGACCCCCCGCACCTGGCGCACCGCAATTTGGCCATGGCTGCGGTGCAGCAACTGGGTTTGGATGTGTTGCACATCGTGCCCACAGGCCAGGCTTGGCACAAAAGCAGGCCCCTCACGCCCGCACACCATCGGTACGCCATGTGCCAGTTGGCTTTTGCCGGTTTGCCACAGGTACAGCTGGATGACCGCGAAATCCTGCGCAGTGGGCCCACCTACACGATCGACACGCTTACTGCTTTGTCCCAAATCTATTCGGGTGCGCAGTTGTTCTTGTTGTTGGGTGCCGACCAGGTGGCGGCGCTGGAAACCTGGCACCGCTGGCCGGATATTGCCAACCTTGCCACCCTGGTGTTCGCCCAGCGAGAGCTGCCGCAATCGGACGCAAAGACTGGTTCTGTGCCCGTGCCCCCAAATCTGCAGTGGGGCGGTACCGCGCCCATTGAACTGAATTTTCCCTTGCAAAACATCAGCGCCACGGCCATCCGGGCGCAGGTGTTGGCAGCCGCTGACTGCTCCCCCCGTTTGAACTTGTTGGTGTCCGACGGCGTTGCGCGTTATATTTCCGAACATCACCTCTACAAAACCCACGCATGACCAGCGAAACCGCGACCAAAAAAAATATTCAAAAGCTTCAGCGTGCCATCGTTGACGGCCTCGAAGACGTGAAGGCCCAAGACATCCAGGTGTTCAACACAGAAACACTGTCGCCGCTGTTTGAGCGGGTGATTGTGGCCAGTGGCACCTCCAACCGGCAAACCAAGGCCTTGGCAGCCAGCGTGCGCGATTCGGTTCGCGAGGCCGGGTTCGACAAACCCCGCACCGAGGGCGAAGAAAACGGTGAATGGATCATTGTGGATTGCGGCCAAGCCGTGGTGCATGTGATGCAACCCAGCATTCGGCAGTACTACCGCTTGGAAGAAATTTGGGGCGACAAACCGGTGCGTTTGAAGGCGGCTGCAAAGAAAACGCCGGGCCAGTTGCACGCGGCCAGCTTGGAAAAGGCAGCTTTGGGCGCGGCAGACAAAGCCGCCAAAGCCAGCGCCCCCGCACGCAAGCCCGCCCCCCGCAAGCTGGCTGCTGTGCCCGCCAAGAAAGCGGCTGTGGTGCCCGTGCAAGACAAACCCGCCAAACCCCGTAAACCCACCGCCAAAGTGGCGGTGGTCAAAGTGGGGGAGCAGGTTAAAAAGGCCGGACTCAAACAAGCTGCGGCCAAAACCTCCAAATCCACCAAAACTGCTGCGGCCCGGCCCGCCTCCAAGCCCAAGTCCAAGGGCTGAATGTGAAGCTGTGTATCGTGGCGGTGGGGCAGCGCATGCCCGACTGGGCCCAAACCGCCTACGACGACTACGCCAAACGGTTTCCTCCCGATTTTCGGGTTGACATCAAAACCGTCAAAACCGAACCGCGCGGGTCCAAGACCCTCGACACCCTCCTGACCGCGGAGCGCCTTCGTATTGAGGCATCCATTCCCAAGGGCGCTCGTGTTGTGGTGCTGGATGAGCGTGGCACCCAGCTCACCACGGTGGCCTTGGCCCAGCACATCAAGCAATGGCA
The DNA here is from genome assembly GCA_039798985.1 of Pseudomonadota bacterium. GTDB lineage: Bacteria > Pseudomonadota > Gammaproteobacteria > Burkholderiales > Burkholderiaceae_C > JBDKEX01. The sequence continues at coordinate 8,036 of JBDKEX010000049.1, forward strand.
AATGCAGGGGGATGACCTGGCCCTGATCATTGGCGGCCCCGACGGGCTGGACCCCGACTTCCGTGCCAAAGCCCATTTCAGAATGCGTTTGTCTGACATGACCTTGCCACACGCCTTGGCCCGGGTGTTGCTGATTGAGCAGCTGTACCGTGCGTGGTCGGTCAATGCCAACCACCCTTATCACCGAGAGTAGTGCCCGATGCAAGATAAACCCTGGTTGTATTTGGCCTCACAGAGCCCCAGGCGTCGACAGTTGCTAGAGCAATGGGGTTTGGACTGCCGTTTGTTGTTGCCGACACCCGATGAAGACGCCGAAGCCTTGGAGCAGCAGTTGGCAGGGGAATTGCCTGCGCATTACGTCAAGCGGGTGACCCGTTTGAAGCTCAAGGCCGCCCTGCAACGTTGGGCGGCGAGCGGATTGCCCCCCGGGCCGGTGCTGTGCGCAGACACCACAGTGGCCCTGGGCCCACAGATTTTGGGCAAGCCAGAAAACCCAACCCACGCCACCCAAATGCTGCGCCAGCTGGCGGGTCGGTCCCATCAAGTGTTCACGGCTGTGGCGGTGGCCCATCAGGGCAAAGTACACCAGGCTTTGAGCCGCTCTGCGGTTCGTTTCAAGGAGCTGACTGGCGACGAAATCGAACGTTACGTGGCCACCGGCGAACCCATGGGAAAGGCCGGAGCCTACGGCATTCAGGGCTTGGCAGGGCTTTGGGTGCAGCGCATGTCGGGCAGTTACACCGGCATAGTGGGCTTGCCGGCGTTTGAAACTGCGCGGGTCTTGCAAGCTGCAGGCTTGTGTCTGATTTAATGCAGCCATGGGGCAAGACATACTGATCAACTGGTCGCCGCAGGAAACGCGTGTGGCCGTCGTGGAACAAGGCGCGGTACAAGAGGTGCACCTCGAGCGCACCTTGGAGCGCGGCCTGGTGGGCAACGTGTACCTGGGCAAAGTGTCTCGGGTTTTGCCGGGCATGCAGTCGGCTTTTATAGACATAGGGCTGGACCGGGCTGCGTTTCTGCATGTGGCCGATCTGATGCCGAACATCAACGCGCGACATGCCAGCAAGGCGGCCGCCAAAGCAGACCCCAAGCCCGAGAGCGATTTGTTGTTGTCGGCCCCGCAGGCAGCCGAGGTGACACTGCCAATTGAGCGCCAAATCTTTGAAGGTCAATCGCTGATGGTGCAGGTGCTCAAGGACCCGATCGGGTCCAAAGGCGCACGGCTCACCGCCCAGATCAGCATTGCCGGGCGGTTGTTGGTGTTCTTGCCGCAAGATGGCCACATCGGCGTGTCCCAAAAAATTCCTTACGCCCAGAGAGAGGCCCTGCGCCTGCGCTTGGTGGCCTTGACGGCGCAAGGGGGTGGCGGGTTCATTTTGCGAACCAATGCAGAAGATTCAGATGACGAAGAATTGGCCGAGGACATCGCCTATTTGCGCAAGACCTGGGCCCAAATCAAGGTGGCAGCCACCCGGCAAGCACCGGCCTCCCTGCTGTACCAGGATTTGACCTTGCTGCAACGGGTGCTGCGTGATTTGGTGAGCGCGCACACTTCGTCCATAAAAGTGGACTCCAAAGAGCAATTTGGGTTGCTCCGGGCCTTTGCGCAAGAATACATGCCCAGCACAGTGGAGCGTTTGTCGCTCTACAGCGGCGAGCGGCCCATATTTGACCTGCACAACATAGACGAGGACATTGCCCGAGCGCTGAGCCGTCGGGTCGACTTGAAGTCTGGCGGGTACTTGGTGATAGACCAGACCGAAGCGTTGACCACGGTGGACGTCAACACCGGAGGTTTTGTGGGCGCACGCAATTTTGACGACACGGTATTTCGCACCAACCTGGAGGCTGCACAGGCCATTGCGCGGCAGTTGCGCTTGCGCAATTTGGGCGGCATTGTGATTGTTGATTTCATCGACATGGTGCGTGAAGATCATAAAGAAGCCGTGCTGTCCGAGTTTCGCAAGCAGGTGTCTCGCGACCGGGTCAAGACCATGATTGGTGGTTTTTCACAGCTGGGTTTGGTGGAAATGACGCGTAAGCGCAGCCGCGAGTCTTTGGCGCAGATGCTGAGCGAACCCTGCCAAGCCTGCTCGGGAAGGGGGCAGGTCAAAACCCCGCGCAGCGTTTGTTACGACATTCTTCGCGAAATTTTGCGTGAGGCCCGGGCTTTCAACCCACTGGAGTTCCGTGTGGTCGCTTCAGCCAAGGTCATAGAACTGTTTCTAGACGAGGAAAGTCAGCACCTGGCGGGTTTGAGCGACTTTATTGGCAAGCCGATTTCTCTGCAGTCTGAATCCTCAATGACGCAAGAGCAATACGACATCGTGTTGCTCTGAATCCAAGCGAGCTCTAAGTGGGCTCTGGCTCCGCTGTTTGCGAATGCAAGCGGGCGTACAAGCCCTGTGCCTGCAGCAAAGAAGCGTGTGTTCCTTGCTCGGCAATCCGCCCCTCAGACAGCACCACCACCCTGTCGGCGTGTTCGATGGTGCTCAAGCGGTGGGCAATGATCAGTGTGGTGCGCCCGCTCATCAGGCGCGACAGTGCTTCTTGCACCAAGCGTTCCGATTCGTTGTCGAGTGCCGAGGTGGCTTCGTCCAGAATCAAAATAGGCGCGTCTTTGTAAATCGCCCGCGCAATGGCCAGCCGTTGGCGCTGGCCGCCGGAAAGCTCGGTGGCGTTGTGGCCCACCTGGGTGTGTATGCCGTTGGGCAACCGGGTCAGCAATTCGCTCAAATTGGCCGATGCCAAAGCCGCGTGCACCCGCGACTCATCGAACACTGAACCCAGGGCCACGTTGGCGGCCAGGCTGTCGTTGAGCATGACCACGTCCTGACTGACCAAGGCCAGCTGTTGGCGAAGGTTGTCAATCGCCCATTGTTCGAGCGGCACTTGGTCCATCAGCACTTGCCCGCTGTTGACCCCCACAAAGCGGGGCAGCAGGTTGGCCAGCGTGGTTTTTCCTGAGCCAGACGGGCCCACAAAAGCCACCACCTCTCCTGGGGCGATTTGCAGGTTCACGTGGTCAAGTGCCCATTCGGGTTTGTTGGGGTAGCGCACGCAAACGTTGCGCCATTCAAGGTGCCCCTGTGCCCTTACAACGCTGTGGTCACCGCTGGACACTTCCTGCGTGGCTTCGATCAATTCCAGCCCCCGCTCCAAGGCCGCGATTCCCCGTGTGATTGGCCCCGCAACGTCCGCCAAATGCTTGATGGGCGTGATCAGCATGAGCATCGCGGTCACAAACCCCACAAATCCACCCACGGTGACACCGCTCTTGCTGCTTTGCCACAGGGCCATCATCACCACCGCCGACAATGCTATCGCTGCCAACATTTGGGTCAGCGGCATCATTGCGGCATGCGAAACGGTGGCTTTCATGGCCAAGCGCCGGAGCTTCAGGCTCAGCACCTGAAAACGCTGCGCTTGGTGTGTTTGTGCCCCGTGCAAACGAATCATGCGGTGCGCTAACACATTTTCTTCCACCACATACGCCAGTTCGTCGGTGGCATCTTGACTGCTTCGGGTCAATTGGTACAGGCGTTTTGACAGAACCCTCATCACCCAAACCAACCCCGGAAACAGCAGCAGCACAATCAAAGTGAGTTGCCAGTTCAAATAAAACAAGTAACCCAGCAGCGCCAACATGGTCAGGGTGTCGCGGGCTGTGGCCAGGCAAGCATTGACCAGCAGGTTGGCCCCGTTTTGCACTTCGTAGACCACGGTGTTCGACAATTTGCTGGCATTCTGCTCACTGAACAAACTCATCTGGGCGTTGTTCAGGCGCTCAAACATGGCTTGCCGCATGTTGACCATGCCCGTGGTTGAGGTGTGGGTGAGCGCGTATTTGGCCAAAAACGACGCCACGCCGCGCGCACCGAACACACCCATCAGGGCCACGGGCACCATCCACAGGGGAAAGTTCCCATCAACAAACCCCTTGTCCAGCAGCGCTTTCAGCAAAGCAGGAATCGCAGGCTCGGTCAAGGCGACCACCAACGTGGCCAGCGCGGCCAAAACTATGCCCCCCCGGGCCTCGCGAAAGTAGGGCCAAAGGCGCTTCATGCGCGCGCCCAAGCGTGGCATCTCAGCGTTTGTGGAACTCTCGGCGGTGTTGGAAGTCACTTGCTAGGCGGGCTGTCGTTGTGTGCGTCCGGTATTATCGGTGGCTTCAGGTGCGCAGGTGTTGCGCCCGCTGAGGGTTCGATTTGCGAACCACTGTTTCACAGATTCATATGAACGCATTCGAACCAAAACGCAGGCGCTTGCTGGCTGGCGCCTTAGCTGGAAGTGTTTCTGCCTGGTCTCTGCCCGCTCGGGCGCAGTTTCGGGTGGAAGTCAGTGGGGTGGGGCTCAAACAAATCCCATTTGCGTTTGCGCCATTTCGCGGTGCTGAAGGCGTCAACCCGTCTGTGGTGGCGGTGGCTTCGGCCGATCTGGAGCGCAGTGGGCAATTTCGGGCAATTGCCCCCGCGCCCGGTGTGCTGGACGAAAACGCCCGGCCCGATCTGGGGCCTTGGCGCGACCGCTCGGTGGATGTGCTGGTCACGGGCAGCGTGACCCGCTTGGCCGACGGTCGCTATGACGTGCGCTTTCGGGTCTGGGACGTTGTGAGTGCCCGGGATTTGAGTGGGTTGAGTTTTCCGGTCGCGGCCTCTGATTTGCGGTTGGCAGCACACCGGATTGCCGACTATGTGTACGAGAAACTGATGGGCGAAAAAGGGGTTTTCTCGACCCGGCTGGCGTATGTGTCCAAAAACGGGTCCAAGTACACCCTGTGGGTGGCCGATGCCGACGGTGAGAACGCTCAATCTGCGCTGAACAGTCCAGAGCCGATTATTTCGCCCGCTTGGGCACCCAACGGCAGCCAGTTGGCCTATGTGTCGTTCGAGGCACGCAAGCCGGTCATTTACAGCCACGACGTGGCCACCGGCAAGCGGCGCCTCTTGGCCAACTTCAAAGGGTCCAACAGCGCACCTTGCTGGTCGCCAGATGGTCGGCAATTGGCCATGACCTTGAGTTTTGGCGGCAATTCACAAATTTATCTGCTGGATGCCAATGGTGGCGAGCCCCGTCGCCTCACGCAAACCGGCAGCATCGACACCGAGCCCGTGTTTTCGCCCGACGGGCGCTCGATTTATTTCGTCAGCGACAGGGGCGGATCGCCCCAAATCTACCGCATGGACTTGCAGGGGCGCAATCCGGAGCGGGTTACTTTCAACGGCAGCTACAACATCTCGCCCACCATCAGCCCTGACGGGCGGTGGCTGGTGTTTGTTTCGCGCATCAACTCTGCCTTTAAACTACACGCTATGGAGTTGGCCAACGGCAATACCCTTGCTTTGACCGACACCCAAGACGATGAAAGTCCGAGCTTTGCCCCCAACGGCAGGTTGCTGATTTATGCAACTCGCCAGCAGGGGCGCGAAGCTCTGATGACCACGACCTTAGATGGAAAAATAAAAACCCGTTTGGCCAGCGCACCTGGGGATATCCGTGAACCCGCGTGGGGCCCTTTTTCTGCTTGATTGAACTGCTTTCAAATGAAACCTAATTTTTTTGCGCACCGCGCTTTTGCTCTTTCTTCTGTGGTGGTGGCCTTGACCTTGGCGGGTTGCGGCTCCAGCGTCAAACTTGACGAAACGGCAGTGGCCGATCGCACCCCCGCGGTATCGACCAACACCGGTTCGCAAAGCGGCAGCAACTCGGGCCAGACCGACGGCAACGCCCTGGGTCAGCGTCAGGTCAGCAGCGTGGACGCCAACGCGTCAGCCTTGGGTCAACCCCCTGCAAACGTGGCCCGCTTGGTCTATTTCGACTACGACGATTTCACCGTCAAGGCTGAATACGCTGCGACTCTCGAAGGCCATGCCCGGTTCCTGAAGGCTGATCGCGCCCGCAAAGTGAATTTGGAAGGGCACGCTGACGAACGCGGCGGTCGTGAATACAACCTGGCGTTGGGCCAGAAGCGCTCCGAGGCCGTGCGCAAATCTTTGTCGCTGTTGGGCGTTTCGGAAGCCCAAATGGAGGCGGTGAGCTTTGGCGAAGAAAAACCCGCCGCCATGGGGGCCAGCGAAGAAGCCTACCGCCTGAACCGCCGCGTCGAGCTGACCTACCGTTGATGCCATGACCCGCTACCTTCACAGCCTTGCTGGCTTTAAACGAAAAGCCCTGGGTGTTGCCTGGGCCGTTGGTGGGGCATTGGTGTTGGTGGCTGGCCCAGCGCATGCGTTGTTTGGTGACGACGAAGCCCGGCGCGCTATTTTGGAACTGCGTGCCAAGGTTGACGCCAACAAACAGGCCAATGACGATGCTTTGAAGCGTCTGGCCGAAGACGCACGCCAGTTGTCAGACCTTCTGAAATCACAAATCGACGAAGGCCAAGCCCCCGCTCGTCGGGGCTTGTTGGACTTGTCCAACCAGCTTGAGAGTTTGCGGGGCGAGTTGGCCGGGTTGCGTGGTCAAAACGAAAAATTGGCCCGAGATTTGGCGGATCTGCAGCGCCAGCAAAAAGACGTGTTTGTGGCGTTTGACGAGCGACTGCGTGCGTTGGAGCCCACCAAGGTGGTGCTTGACGGAAAAGAGTTTTTAGCAAAAGCCGAAGAAAAGGCTGCGTTTGAAGCGGCGATGTCTGCCATGCGAGACTCCAAGTTTTTGCAGGCTGCTGAAAAATTCGAGCAACTCTTGCAGCGGTTTCCCGGTTCGGGTTACGCGCTCCAGGCTTTTTACTGGCAAGGCAATGCTTTGTACGCCGAGCGCGACTACAAGCCGGCGATTGCCGCCTACAACAAACTCTTGTTGGAAGCACCCAAGCACCCGCGCGCGCCTGAAGCCAAACTGGCAATTGCGAACTGCCAGCTGGAACTGAAAGACGCGCGATCAGCCAAGACCACGCTGCAAGAGCTGGTCAAGGCCTACCCTGAGTCCGAAGCAGCAACGGCTGCCCGCGACCGCTTGACAAAACTCAAGTAACCCTACATTTCTCGTACCGGGCGCGTATTTTCATGGAACTTTCCGAATTGCAGGCCTTGCACACCCAGGTTTTGTGGGTCGCTTTTGGTTTGTCTGCTGTTTTTGGAGCGGTGGCGCAGCGCACGCATTTTTGTACCATGGGCGCAATAAGTGACGTGGTCAACATGGGCGACTGGACCCGCATGCGCATGTGGGGCCTGGCCGTGGGTGTGGCAATGCTGGGGTTTTATGGCATGGTGGCGCTGGGGTGGATAGATCCCGCCCAAAGCATTTATGCCAGCGGGCGAATTGTGTGGCTTTCTGCTTTGGTGGGCGGCGCCCTGTTTGGTTTTGGCATGGTGTTGGCCTCCGGTTGTGGCAGCAAAACCCTGGTCCGCATCGGGGGCGGTAGTTTGAAGTCTCTGGTGGTTTTCTTCGTCATGGGTTTTGCTGCTTTTGCCACTTTGCGCGGCGTGACTGCGGTGGCCCGTGTGGCAACACTTGACAAAGTGGCGTTTGACCTGCCGAGCGGTGGGCTGGTGCCCAACGGCTTGGCCGCTGTTGCGGGGTTGCCCGCGCCGGTTCTGGGGTTGGTATTGGCATTGCTGTTGGGCGGCGGCTTGACCGTGTGGGCGTTTGCCAACAAGGCGTTTCGAGCTGAGTCCGACAACTGGGTGGCAGGTTTGGTTGTCGGCCTGGTGGTGGCTGCCATGTGGTGGGTCAGCGGCAGGCTGGGATTTGTGGCCGAACACCCTGAAACCCTGGAGTCGGTGTATTTGGCCACCAACAGCGGCCGAATGGAGTCACTCACCTTCACTGCGCCCATGGCCTATACCCTGGACTGGCTCATCCTGTTCAGTGACACGTCCAAGGTGTTAACGTTGGCGGTGGTGTCGGTGTTTGGTGTGGTTCTGGGTGCCTTTGTGTATGCCATGGCCACCCGCACCTTTCGTTGGGAGGGCTTTCGCAGCACCCAAGACACCGCTTTGCATTTGCTGGGCGCGGTCCTCATGGGCGTTGGCGGGGTCACGGCCATGGGGTGCACGGTGGGGCAAGGTTTGTCTGGTTTGTCCACCTTGAGCCTGACCAGTTTTATTGCCGTGGCGGGCATTGTTGCGGGTGCCGTTGCCGGATTCAAGTTCCAGATGTGGTTGCTTGAACGTGACTGACCAGCCCGCGCTTGCCGAAGTGCAGCAGGTTTTTGAGCGTCGGTTTGGCGGCATCAGGCGTCTGTATGGTTCTGTAGGTGCGGAAGCTGTTTTTGCTTCCCACGTGGTCATTGTCGGTATTGGAGGGGTGGGTTCCTGGACCGCTGAAGCTGTGGCACGCAGCGGCGTGGGGCGAATCACCCTGATCGACATGGACCATGTCAGCGAGTCCAATACCAACAGGCAAATACACGCACTCGAGGGTACCTACGGCATGGCAAAAGTAGAAGCCATGCGTGACCGCCTGTTGCAAATCAACCCTGGCGTGCAGGTACAAGTGGTGGACGACTTTGTGACCCCGCACAATTGGTCGGCAATGGCGCAGCCCTGGTTGAGCGGCACGCCTTTGGCCGTGGTCGACGCATGCGACCAGGTACAGGCCAAAACGGCCATGGCGGCATGGGCATTGGCTCACCCAGCGCGTTTTGTGACCGTGGGTGCAGCAGGAGGCAAAAAGGCGGCAGACCGCGTTGAAATTGCCGATTTGAGCGAAACCACCCACGATCCTTTGTTGGCCTCTTTGCGTTACCGGCTGCGCAAACAGCATGGGGCTGCGCGTTCCGGGCGCATACGCGTTCCTTGCGTTTTCAGCCGTGAACCCGTGGCACCACCGGCCAACAACATCGGGGATGCGTGCCAATTGGAAGGCTCGGCCGACAGCTCCTTGAACTGCCATGGTTATGGTTCCAGCGTTGCCGTCACAGCGGTGTTTGGCATGACCGCGGCGGGCTGTGTTCTGAATCAAATTGCGGCCAAAGGCTTAGCCATTTGATTCAGAAAAATTTCAGCCTGTTTGCAAAAGCTTAAAAAATCTGTCTATAATTCAAGTCTGTTGAGCAACACAGTTGCTGAAAAAAGTTAAAGGTTGGGACGTTAGCTCAGTTGGTAGAGCAGCGGACTTTTAATCCGTTGGTCACAAGTTCGAATCTTGTACGTCCTACCAATCAAATCAAGCACTTAGCGCAGAAATGCCTAAGTGCTTTTTGTTTTTGCCTGAGTGCCTAGGCTGCGCCTGTGTCAGGCAAATCCAGCCTTGTTGGGGCAGGTGCCACCTGTTCGGCGGCACCCCAAAAAGCAAAAGCCCTCAATTTCTGAGGGCCAGTGCGTCGGGCCTTTGTTCAGCCGCGCCGGGTCACTTCAAGTCGGCAGCAATGACTTCCAGAATTCGCTGCGCAACGCCGGTTGCCTCGGGTTCGCCTTTGGTGTTTAAAACACTCAACAGCGTCTGGGTGCCTTGGGCTTTGACCGTGATTTGGTACCGCGCCGGGGCAATTTCTTCCGTCTTTTTGCTGTTGAAGAGCCGCGCGAAGAACCCTTCCTTCGGCTTTTCGGTGTTGCCAGCTGAGTTGGGCACGTACCTGACAAAATAGCGGCCTTCTGCACGGTTGCGGTCTTCTACCGTGAAACCGGTTCTGTCCAATGCCAAACCCACGCGTCTCCAAGTCGTGTCGAAACTGTCGTTCAACGCGAGGTTGGCCGCCCCGTTTGCAATCGTCACCTGGGCCGCTTTGCTGATGGGTGGCACAGACGAGAGCGCCTGCGCTTGAGCCGATGGAGCGCCCAATTTCAACATCAGGCGACGCAAAAACTCGGACTCCAGGCCCAGGTCGTTGGCACGAGGCTGCCAAGTGGTTTTGTCCTTTGCCTCGCTGGTGTAAACCTCTTCCAAACCTCGGTGTGTGATGTAGATTTCGGTTTTGCCCTCGGCGTTGCGTTCAAGTCGGGTGCGGAATTTGTCGCGTTCTCCGGTTGAGTAAAGGCCGTCAAACAAACGGCCAATCGTGGAGCGTATGAAATCCTGGGGCAGTTTGGAGCGGTTTTCGGTCCATTCGGTTTCCAGAACGCCCAGAGCCTCTTGCTCTACAGCCAATTCAAAGCCAGAGTCTTTCCAAAATTCCCGAACGTTGTTCCACAACACTTCAGGCGGACGGTTGACCACCAGCCAGCGCTGTTGGCCCGAGCGCTCGATGCGCACATCACCCGCGCTGGACGGTGCGGTTGCAGCCGTTCCCGAGGCGGTTGCAGCTGCAGGAGCGTTGGCGGCCGATACGTTCGGGCCAGGCAGGGCGTAACGGCTGTCCCGCGTCAGCTGGGACAGGTCCGGAGGAACATCGAGGTTGTTCACCCGTTTGGCGTTGCGGTATTCGACCTTTTGCTCCTCGAGCGCGCCACAGCCAGCGAGCAATCCAAGGCAAGCCACGGCCACCCATGTGAGCTTGTGGGCGCCCGAAATGGTCGAGTTGGTGTTGCTGCTTTTCATGGGTAGGACGGTATCGGTGTGAGGAAACGGAAAAATGGGCTCAGCAGAGCGCACGTCAAAGCAGGCTGGCTTTGAGCAAAGCAGCTTCCACCACGGCTTGGTTGGGTGGGGTCAAGGGCGTCATGGGCAGGCGCATGGTGCCGCCGCACAAACCCATGCGCTCCACAGCCCATTTCACCGGGATGGGGTTGGCTTCCACAAACAGGGTTTTGTGCACCGGCAGCAGCCGCATTTGAATGTCCATGGCGGTTTTCACGTCGCCGGCCATTGCGGCCACGCACAGTTGGTGCATCAACCGCGGGGCCACGTTGGCAGTGACACTCACATTGCCCTGGCCGCCACAGAGCATCAAGGCCACAGCAGTGGGGTCGTCGCCAGAGTAAACCGCGAAGGATGCGGGGGTTTCCTTGATCAACCACTGGGCCCGTTCGATGTTGCCGGTGGCCTCTTTGATGCCGATGATGCCCGGGATTTGGGCCAAGCGCAGCACGGTGTCGTGTGACAAATCGGCCACGCTGCGGCCCGGCACGTTGTACAACACCACGGGCAGGTCGCCGGTGGCTTCGGCTATTGCCTTGAAGTGCAGGTACTGGCCTTCTTGGGTGGGTTTGTTGTAGTAGGGCACCACCTGAAGTTGACAGTCGGCGCCCACTTTGCGGGCAAATTTGGCCAATTCAATGGCCTCTGCCGTGGAATTGGCGCCGCAACCCGCCATGATGGGTGTGCGCCCCGCTGATTGTTCCACCGCAACGCGAATGATTTCGCAATGTTCTTCCACCGTCACGGTGGGAGACTCTCCTGTGGTGCCGACCACACCAATGCAATCGGTGCCTTCTTCGATATGCCAGTCGATCAGTTTTCGCAGGGCTGGGTAGTCCACACTGCCATCTGGGTGCATGGGCGTGACCAATGCCACAATGCTGCCGGTGATCGGGTTCATAAGTCGTTGCTGGAGGTAGTTGCGTAAATCGAACATTCTACCCAGCGCTGTTGAGGAAATAGCGTTTGGGTGGGCCTGATTCGCCGGGCAGTGAAGTGGCCAGCGCGCAAATGCGTTGAACAAACCGTTCGGGGTGGGGCAAAAAGCCATCCTCAAAGGCGACCACATGAAGGCCGGTGCAAAGGCGCAGCAACTCACCGGGTTGCAGCAAAAAGTCGGGTCTGGACGGCCGCCCCACGCTGGCGTTGCCATGTGCGAAGGTTTCGTAAAGCAGCACGCCGCCTGGGGCCAAGCTGGCCAAAATATGGGGCCAAAGGGGGCGCCACAGGTAATTGGTGACCAACACGGTGTCGAATGTTTGGCCTGCCAAGGGCCAAGGCTGGGCTTCTAGATCTGCCTGTGCGGTGTGGATGGCGGGGTTTTGCGCTTTGAGCCCGACCAGTGACAGTACGTCCCGGTCAACGGCCGTGACGCCCATGCCCTGGTTGGCCAGCCAAATGCTGTGGCGGCCAGACCCGCAAGCCAAATCCAGGGCGCGGCCGTTGGGGCGCAGCAAAGGCGTCCAGCGTGCAATCCAATCGGAAACCGGGGTGCTGTGATGTGGCATGGCAGCGGCCTAGAAACAAGACCACAACTGGTCGGCCAATTGCACCAAGAAATCGGGGCGCATGTACAGGGCGAACACGGCCAAACTGGCCAAGGTTGCCAGCACAAAGCCCAGGGCGTGCGGCCAGCGTGTCATGTGGCGGGCACGACCCGTTGCGGGCCGCGGTGGATCGGGGTTTCACGCACCGGCCAGTTCACCAAGGCGGCAAACACCCCCAACGCGATAGAGATGTACCAGACGATGTTGTAACTGCCGGTTTGGTCGTACAGCACGCCGCCCAACCACACCCCCATGAAGCTGCCCACCTGGTGGCTGAAGAACACAAACCCGCCCAGCATTGACAGGTGTTGTATGCCAAATATGCCTGCCACTATGGCGTTGGTAGGTGGCACGGTCGAGAGCCACAGCAGGCCCATAGCACCCGCGAACAGGTAAACCGAAGCCGGTGTCAACGGCGCAATCAGGAACAGGCTGATGGCCAAGGACCGCATGAGGTAGATGAACGACAGAATTTTTCGTTTTGCGAGCCGTTGCCCCAGGCTGCCGGCGAGGTAAGTACCAAACACATTGAAGAGCCCGATCAGGGCGAGGGCGTAGCTGGCCACTTGGGGCGACAAACCGTTGTCTTTTAGATAGCTGGGCATGTGAACCCCAATGAACACCACTTGAAAGCCACACACAAAATAGCCGGCCATTAACAGCTGGAAGCTGCGGTAGCCAAATGCTTCGCGCAGCGCCTGAGCGATGGTCTGTTCCCGCTTGGGCTGGGAGGCGCTGCCTGTGTAGCCCGGCTCACGCAGGCCCAGTGCCAAAGGGGCGATCAGCACGGCGGCTGCGCCCAGCACCAGCAGGGCTTCTTTCCAGCCAAAAGTGGAAATCAAGTAGCCTTCTACCGGCACCATCAAAAATTGCCCAAAGGAGCCAGCCGCTGCAGCCATGCCCATGGCCCAAGACCGCTTTTCAGCTGGAATTTGGCGGCCTATGATGCCGTAAATAACCGCGTAAGTGGTGCCCGCCTGCGCAGCACCTATCAGCACGCCGGTGGTCAGGGTAAAAGCCAAGGTGGTGGTGGACAGGGCCATGCCCATCAACCCCAGCGCGTACAGCAAGGCGCCACCGGTCAGCACTTTGTAGCCGCCAAAACGGTCGGCCAGCATGCCGGCGAACACGCCAAAAACACCCCAAGACAGGTTCTGTATCGCCATGGCGAAAGCAAAGTTCTCGCGGGTCCAACCCTGGGCCTGGGTGATGGGCTGCAACCACAGGCCGAAACCGTGGCGTATGCCCATGGAAAGCGTCACGATGGCCGCGCCGCAGGCCAGAACTTGCAGGGCTGATAGTTTGGGTGCTTGGAATGACATGCCCTGCACTTTAACCAAATTGTGTTTGACGCGCTGAACCGCCGGGACAGCCCACCTCTCTAAAATGGCTGGCTATGGCTGAATCAAATGCAACAACACTGGCGCCGAATGCGGCGTACGGCGAAGGTTCTATACGCGTGCTCAAAGGGTTGGAGCCTGTCAAGCAGCGTCCGGGCATGTACACCCGAACCGACAACCCGCTGCACATTGTGCAGGAGGTGCTGGACAACGCGGCCGACGAAGCCTTGGCCGGTTTTGGCAAAAAAATCAAGGTGACGTTGCATTTGGACGGCTCCGTCAGTGTGGAGGACGACGGCAGGGGCATTCCACACGGCCTGCACCCCGAAGAAAACGCACCGGTGTTGGAACTGGTGTTTACACGCTTGCACGCGGGGGGCAAGTTCGACAAGGGCAAAGGCGGTGCATACAGCTTTTCGGGCGGTTTGCACGGCGTGGGTGTGAGCGTGACCAATGCCCTTTCAACCCGCCTGGAGGTGAGCAGCCACCGCGATGGGCAATGCGCGCGCTTGGTGTTTGCTGCCGGCGACGTGGTGGAAACTTTGAGCCGCAGGCCCTTGGAAGCGGGCGAACGCAAGCAGGGCACCACCGTGCGCGTTTGGCCCGATCCGAAGTATTTTGAATCAGCTGCCTTGCCCATGAATGAGCTGGTCCACCTGCTTCGCAGCAAAGCGGTGTTGATGCCGGGCGTGCTCGTGAGCTTGGCGAACGAGAAAACCAAAGACACCCAGACTTGGCAGTACAAGGGTGGCCTGCGCGATTATTTACAACAGACCCTCAACGGTGAGCCGGTGATCCCTTTGTTTGAGGGGGATGGCCATGCCGATGCCGGCCACGACAGCTTCGCCGAAGGCGAAGGGGCGGTTTGGGCCGTTGCCTTTACCGAGGATGGGGCACCGCTGCGTGAAAGTTACGTGAATCTGATTCCCACAAGCGCCGGCGGCACCCACGACAGCGGTTTGCGAGAGGGCTTGTTCCAGGCGGTCAAAAGTTTTATTGATTTGCATGCTTTGTTGCCCAAAGGCGTGAAGCTCATGCCTGAAGATGTGTTTGCTCGCGCCAGTTATGTGTTGAGCGCCAAGGTGTTGGACCCGCAGTTTCAAGGGCAGATCAAGGAGAGGTTGAATTCGCGAGACGCGGTGCGTTTGGTTTCGGGCTTTGTTCGCCCCACCCTGGAGCTGTGGTTGAACCAGCATGTGGACTACGGCAAAAAATTGGCCGAATTGGCCATCAAGGCGGCGCAAACCCGCCAGCGTGCCGGGCAAAAGGTGGAGAAACGCAAGGGCAGTGGCGTGGCGGTGTTGCCCGGAAAACTGACCGACTGCGAGAGCCGCGATATTGCCAACAACGAACTGTTTTTGGTGGAAGGGGACAGCGCGGGTGGCAGCGCGAAAATGGGCCGCAACAAAGAGTGCCAGGCAATTTTGCCGCTGCGTGGCAAGGTGCTAAACACGTGGGAAGTGGAGCGGGACCGCCTGTTTGCCAACACCGAAATCCACGATATTTCGGTGGCCATAGGGGTGGACCCTCACGGCCCGGGCGATGCGCCCGATTTGAGCGGACTGCGTTACGGCAAAGTGTGTATCTTGAGCGATGCGGATGTGGACGGCTCGCACATACAGGTGCTGTTGTTGACGCTGTTCTTTCGCCATTTTCCCAAACTGATTGAAACTGGGCATGTGTACGTGGCCCGTCCGCCGTTGTTTCGGGTGGATGTGCCGGCACGTGGCAAAAAGCCGGCCACCAAGGCCTATGCGCTTGACGAAGGTGAGCTGACCGCCATTTTGGACAAATGCGCCAAAGA
>JBDKEX010000050.1:0-7281 GCA_039798985.1 Pseudomonadota bacterium
CTCGGCGCACAAACCCAGATTCACAAAGGGCATAGAGAACGCGGCGTTGTCTCCGGCATACACCAAATCGCAATGGAACAACAGGGTGGTGCCTATGCCCACAGCCGGCCCACAAACAGCAGCAACCAAAGGTTTGGGAAAGGACGCAATGTTGCGCAAGAAGCGAAACACCGGGGCGTTTTCTCCCTCGGGCGGTTCGGCCAAAAAATCTTTCAAATCGTTGCCCGCGCTGAACACCGATTCATCGCCCTGGAACACCACGACGCGTATTGCGTCGTTGTTTTGCGCTTCTTCCAGGGCATCTGCCAAGGCGGCATACATGCCTGCTGTCAACGAATTTTTTCGGGCCACCCGGTTCAAAGTGAGGGTCAAGACGCCGTTTTCGATGTGGTTCAGTATCTCGGACATGGGTGTTTTGGCTGGGGTTGGAAACAGAGGGTCTGGGGCTTAAACGCGTTCGAATATACCTGCCGCGCCTTGCCCCATGCCCACACACATGGTTACCATGCCGTAGCGCAGGTTGCTCCGTTTGAGCGCATGCACCACGGTGGCCGCACGTATTGCCCCGGTAGCACCCAGTGGGTGCCCCAAAGCAATGGCACCGCCCATGGGATTGACCTTGGCCGGGTCCAGCCCCAATTGACGCATCACAGCCAGCGACTGGGCAGCAAAGGCCTCGTTCAATTCAATCCAGTCCAGGTCGTTTTGCGACAAACCACCGGCTTTTAACGCGGCCGGAATGGCCTCGATTGGACCAATGCCCATGATGTGCGGCGGCACCCCGCGTGAGGCGTAGCTGACAAAACGCGCCAAGGGCGTCAAACCGAAACGTTTGACAGCCGCCTCGCTGACCAGAATCAATGCGCCTGCGCCATCGGAGGTTTGCGAGCTGTTGCCAGCGGTCACGCTGCCCAAACCGGTGGGCGTGCCGTCTGCCCGGCGGGGAACCGCAAACGCCGGTTTCAGTTTGCCCAGTCCTTCCAAGGAGGTGTCAGGCCGAGCGCCTTCGTCCAAGGTCACGGTGCGTTGGCTGGTGCGCACTTCGCCACTGGCCAGGTCCAACTCCCGCTGGGTGACGGCTATGGGTGTGACTTCATTGGAAAACTCACCGGCGGCCTGGGCGGCCAGCGCCCGCTGGTGCGACTGCAAGGCGAACGCGTCTTGCGCTTCGCGGCTCACTTGCCATTGCTGGGCCACTTTTTCGGCCGTCAGGCCCATGCCGTAGGCGATCCCGTAATCGTCCACATTTTCGGTGTTCGCAAAAATGGTGGGCGAGAGGCTGGGCGAGTTGCCCATCATGGGCACCATGCTCATGCTTTCCACGCCCGCGGCAATCATCACATCCGACTCTCCTACACGTATGCGGTCTGCCGCCATTTGCACCGCACTTAAGCCCGACGCACAAAAACGGTTGACGGTGATGCCGCCCACGCTTTTGGGCAAACCGGCCAGCACCGTGCCCACGCGAGCCACGTTCAAACCTTGTTGGGCTTCCGGAATGGCACAGCCGCAAATCACGTCTTCGATGGTGGCCGGGTCGAGGTTGGGAACCTGAGCCAACGCAGAACGCAGCACCTGCGCCAGCAAATCGTCGGGCCGGGTGTGCTTGAAGTAGCCTTTGTGCGATTTGCCGATGGGCGTGCGGGTGGCCGCAACAATGTAGGCGTCTTGAACTTGTTTCATGTTTTGGTCCAATCTATTGCCATCAATTACGCAGGGGCTTGCCAGTGGACAACATGCCCAAAATCCGCGCCTGTGTTTTGGGGTGGGTGATGAGCGAACAGAACGCTTGGCGTTCTAGCTTCATCAGGTAGTCTTCATTCACCAAGGTGCCCGCTTCCACGTCGCCACCCGTCAGCACATGGGCGATCAGGCTGGCAATGTGAAAATCGTGCTGGCTGATGTAGCCGCCGTCGCGCATATTGACCAAAGAACCCAAAATGGTGGCTTTGGCCGAACGCCCCCCCACCGGGAACATGCGCTTGAGCGGCGGGCGGTAGCCAGCGTTGGCCATGGCTTTGGCCTCGGCAATGGCCGCGAACAGCAGTTCATCTTTGTGAGGCACCACCACATCGCTCTCGAGCAGGTAGCCCAACTTGCGCCCTTCCAGCGCACTGGTGCCCACGGTGGCCATGGCGGCAGCTTTGAAACCTTCACTCAAAAATGGCAGCAAATCGGTTCCGGTGGATGCTTTGGCGTTCTCTGCCGCGCGGCGGGCAATGTAGGTCAGTCCGCCGGCGCCCGGCACCAACCCCACCCCCACTTCCACCAGGCCGATGTAGCTCTCCATGTGGGCCACCCGCTTGGCGCAATGCACTGCCAGCTCGCAGCCCCCGCCCAGCGCCATGCCCCGCACTGCGGCCACGGTGGGCACTTGGGCGTAACGCAGCTTCAGCATCACGCGCTGCAATTCTGCCTCCACCCCTTCAATTGCCGACACGCCCGCGGCGATGAAGGCGGGCATCACGGCCTGCAGGTCGGCGCCCACGCTGAACGGCTCGTCGCCCGACCACACCACCAAACCCTGATAACTGGCCTCGGCCAAGTCAACGGCACGGCTCAACCCCTCGGTCACGCCGGGGCCAATCGCATGCATTTTGCTTTTGATGCTGGCGATCAGCACTTCGTCGTCCAGTGTCCAGAGCCGGATATCGGCGTCTTCGCGCAGGGTTTTGCCCGAGGTCTGAAATACCGGGGCGGCCTCGCCCAAAACCTGCTCGCGGAAGATTTGGCGTTGGTACACGGGCAGTTGGCGTTTGCCCTCGAAGGTGCCGGTGCTGGGGTTCCATGAACCCTCGGGCTGGTGCACGCCGCCACGCTCAGCCACTGCGCCGCTGAAAACCCAGACCGGCAAGGGCTCGGTAGAGAGCGCTTTGCCGGTGTCAATGTCCTCTTGGATCATCTGGGCCACGTCCAACCACCCGGCTTCCTGCCAAAGCTCGAACGGGCCTTGCAGCATGCCAAAACCCCAGCGCATGGCTTGGTCCAGGTCGCGTGCGGTGTTGGCAATCGTGGCCAAATGCACGGCTGCGTAATGGAAGCCGTTGCGCAAAATAGCCCACAAAAATTGGCCTTGCGGGCCTTCCGCGTCGCGCAGCAGTTTCAGGCGTTCAGCGGCCGGCCGTTTCAACATGCGGCCGTACACCTCATCGCCCTTCTGGCCAGCAGCCACGTAGTCCTTGCTCTGCAAGTCAAAGCGCAAAATGTCGCGCCCCACTTTTTTGAAGAATCCGGCCTTGGCCTTTTGGCCCAGATGTCCCAGTTCAATCAGGGTTTTGAGCACTTGGGGCGTGCCAAAACTGTTGTAAAAAGGGTCGGTGTCTGGCGTCAGCGTGTCTTGCAAGGTCTTGATGACATGGGCCATTGTGTCCAGGCCCACCACGTCGGCAGTCCGGAATGTGCCGCTGGCGGCCCGCCCCAGACGCTTGCCAGTCAGGTCGTCCACCACATCAAAAGTCAGCCCAAAACGCTCTGCCTCTTTCATGGTGGAGAGCATGCCGGCAACACCGATGCGGTTGGCAATGAAGTTGGGCGTGTCTTTGGCGCGCACCACGCACTTGCCCAGCCCGGTGGTCACAAAGGCTTCCAAATCGTCCAGCACTTGTGGCTGCGTCGCGGGGGTGGCAATC
Source organism: Pseudomonadota bacterium (assembly GCA_039798985.1). GTDB lineage: Bacteria > Pseudomonadota > Gammaproteobacteria > Burkholderiales > Burkholderiaceae_C > JBDKEX01. The sequence continues at coordinate 3,630 of JBDKEX010000050.1, forward strand.
AGCTCCACCAGCGGCATGTAGCGCGGCGGGTTGAAAAAGTGAATGCCGCAGAAACGCGGGTGCAGGGCTGTGGGCAGCGCCTCGCCCAAAGCACCGATCGACAAGCCCGACGTGTTGGAGGCTAGTATGGCCCCCTCTGCGACAAACGGGGCGATTTTTTGGTACAGATCGCGCTTCCAGTCCATGCGCTCGGCAATGGCTTCAATGATCAGGTCGCAGCCGCTCAGCAATTCCGAATGTTCTTCGTAGTTGGCCGGCTGAATCAGGTCGGCATCTTCAACCACGCCCAGGGGCGAAGGTTTGAGCTTTTTCAGGTTGGCAATCGCCTTGAGTGCAATGGCGCTCTTGGGGCCGTCCTGCGCAGGCAGGTCAAACAAAATGACCGGCACTTTGCAGTTGACCAGGTGCGCTGCGATCTGCGCCCCCATCACTCCCGCACCCAGTACGGCGACTTGTTTCACAATGAAACGAGACATGGTGTTTCCTTATTGTCGGGTCCGTGGGGGTCAGGCCAGTGCAGCTTCGGTGTCCATCAGCGAGCGGCTGCCTGCACGCGCGGTTCGCATCAAGGTGGCCGTTTCAGGCAACAGCTTGGCAAAGTAAAAGCGCGCGGTCTGGACTTTGGCAAGGTAGAAAGGGTCGGTGTTGCCGGATTTGATTTGTTTGAGTGCCACCGAAGCCATACGGGCAAAAAAGTAGCCAAACACCAAATGCCCAGCAACCCGCAGGTAATCCACAGCGGCTGCGCCCACCTCGTCCGGGTTCTGAAAGGCCTTGAACCCAATTTCGGTGGTGAATTTCGTCATCTGCTCGCCCAAGCCTGCCAGGGGGTTGATGAATTCGGCCATTTTTTCGTTCACGCCCTCCTCCTCCACCAGCTTGCCCACCAGCTTGGCAAACTTCTTGAGTGTGGCGCCGTTGTTGCCCAACACCTTCCGTCCCAACAGGTCCAGACTTTGAATCGTATTGGTGCCTTCGTAAATCATGTTGATGCGGGCATCGCGCACATACTGTTCCATGCCCCACTCCTTGATGTAACCATGGCCACCGAACACCTGCTGGCACATCACGGTCGCTTCAAAACCGTTGTCGGTCAAAAAAGCCTTGCAAATGGGGGTCAAAAGAGCCAACAGTTCTTCGCTGTCTTGGCGCACTTTTTCGTTTGGGTGGTGCAACGCTTTGTCCAGCAGCAAAGCGCTGAACGTCAGCAACGCCCGCCCCCCTTCGGCATAGGCTTTGGCTGTCATCAGCATCTTGCGCACGTCGGGATGAACGATGATCGGGTCGGCCGGTTTGTCTTGGGCTTTCGGGCCGGTTAAAGAACGCATTTGAATGCGGTCTTTGGCATAAACCAAGGCATTTTGGTAAGCCACCTCGGTAAGCCCCAGGCTTTGGTTGCCCACCCCCAGCCGCGCCGCGTTCATCATCACAAACATGGCCTGCAAGCCCTTGTTGGGCTGCCCCACCAGCGTGCCCACGGCACCGTCCAGCATCATTTGGCACGTGGCGTTGCCGTGTATGCCCATTTTGTGTTCCAGCGCACTGCAGAAAATGGGGTTGCGCTCACCCAGGGTGCCGTCGGCATTGACCCAAAATTTGGGCACCAGGAACAGGCTGATGCCTTTGCTGCCCTGGGGCGCATCGGGCAAACGGGCCAACACCAGGTGAACAATGTTGTCGGCCATGTCATGCTCACCGGCGCTGATGAAGATTTTTTGACCGGTGATTTGGTAGGTGCCGTCACCCCGCGGTTCGGCCTTGGTGCGCAACAGGCCCAGGTCGGTACCGCAGTGGGGCTCTGTCAGGCACATGGTGCCGGTCCACTCGCCGCTGGTCAACTTGGGCAGGTAAGTTGCCTTTTGCTCTTCGGAACCGTGGGCGTGCAAACACTCGTACGCGCCATGGCTCAAGCCCGGGTACATGGTCCAGGCCTGGTTGGCGCTGTTGAGCATTTCATAGAAACACTGGTTGACCACAAAAGGCAAGCCTTGGCCGCCGTATTGGGGGTCGCAGCTCAGCGATGGCCACCCCCCTTCAACGTAGGTGGCGTAGGCGGCCTTGAAGCCCTGGGGCACGGTCACCTGGTGGGTGGACTGATCGAGTTTGCACCCTTCTTGATCACCGCTGATGTTCAGCGGAAACGCTACCTCGGCCGCAAATTTGCCGCCCTCTTCCAACACCGCATTGACGGTGTCAACGTCCAGCTCGGCGTGAGGCGGGCAAACTTTGAGCTCGTCAACAACATTGAACACTTCGTGCATCACAAACTGCATGTCACGCAGGGGGGGGGTATAGCTGGGCATGATGGTGTCTCCGTGGATGAGTTCAGGTAAATCAGGGCAGGTTTCTGGCGACGATGTTGTCGAAGCCTTGGCGCGCGCGCTGCAGGCCATGGGGGTTGCGCAAAAAACGGGCTTCGTAGTGCAAGGCGAGTATGAGGCCGTGAATTTCGAATGCCAACTGGGCGGGGTCGCTGTCGGATCGCAGATGCCCTTCGGCAATTGCCATTTCTACCGCCCGGTGCATGGCCACCTGCCAAGTGTTCATGGTGGCCACCAGGGCGTCCCGCACGGGGCCGGGCCGGTCATCAAACTCGACCGCGCCACTGATGTAGATGCAGCCCGAATCAATTTCATTGGAGGTCTGGCGCATCCAGTTGTCAAACAAAGCCCGCAAACGGGGCAAGCCGCGAGGTGGCAGCATGGCGGGTTTGAACACATCTTGTTCGAAGCGCGCGTGGTACTCGTGCACCACCGAAATCTGCAATTCTTCACGCGATCCGAAGTGCGCAAACACGCCCGACTTGCTCATTTGCATGACTTCGGCAATCGCGCCAATGCTCAACCCCTCCAAACCCACCTGTGCCGCCAGCGCCAATGCTGCGTCCACAATGGCCGCTTTGGTCTGCTGGCCTTTGTGCGCCGCCTTCGCTGCAGGCCGCTTGGCTTTCAATTGAGGGGCAACTTCCAAAGACACAGACATACATCCAAAATAAAACGAACGATCGTACTATTTTGTATCAAAAAAAAGCGCTGTCAAGTCCAACAGCGTCTTTTTTTTGGAAAACAGTCAATGAGACTTGATCATGGTCCCAAAGGCTTGGTCGCTCAAAATTTCCAGCAACATTGCGTGCGGCACGCGCCCATCAATGATGTGTACCGCGTTCACCCCGCTCTTGGCCGCGTCCAGTGCGCCTGCAATTTTTGGGATCATGCCGCCACTGATGGTTCCGTCGGCCACGAGTTCGTCAATTCTGCGCATGCTCAACTCCGGCATCAACTGCCCCGCTTTGTCCAACACCCCGGGAATGTTGGTGAGCATCAGCAGTTTTTCGGCATGCAGCACAGTGGCCAATTTGGCAGCCACCACGTCGGCGTTGATGTTGTAGCTTTCGTTGTGTTCGCCAAAACCAATGGGGCTGACCACTGGGATGAACTGGTCCTCTTGCAACGCTTTCACCACGCTGGGGTCTATGCCCACAATGTCACCCACCTGCCCCACATCGTGCTCTTTGGAGGGGTCGTGCTGGTCGAGCATGCGCAATTTGCGGGCGCGGATCAAGCCGCCATCACGCCCGGTCAAGCCTACGGCTTTGCCGCCGGCCCGGTTGATCAAACCCACAATGTCCTGCTGCACCTCGCCCGCCAACACC
>JBDKEX010000051.1:0-7117 GCA_039798985.1 Pseudomonadota bacterium
TTTACTGGCAAAAACGAGTCGGTTGGGATTGCAAAGAATTTGACTTTCCCAAGTTCCGCTCCATGCGAACGGACTCTGACGAGGTGCGCGAGAAATTGCTGGCTCAAAACCAGCACGGCTCTGCGGGTGTCACGTTCAAAATGAAAAACGACCCGCGTGTGACCGGTATTGGGCGTTTTATCCGAAAGTACAGCATCGACGAGTTGCCCCAACTGTGGTGCGTTCTCACCGGTGAAATGAGCCTGGTGGGCCCTCGCCCCCCGCTGCCCGCTGAAGTCGCAAAATACACCGAAGAGCAAAAAATGCGTCTCATGGCCATTCCAGGCCTGACAGGCATATGGCAGGTGAGCGGGCGCAGCGAAATTCCCTTTGAGGAACAGTTCGCCATGGACATGAACTACATCATGAACTACTCTTTGCGCTTGGACATCAGCATTTTGTTCAAGACCATACCTGCAGTGCTCAAAAGCAAGGGCGCTTACTGACGGGCTGCTGGCCCCAGGTTTGACAGATTTGAACAATGGGTTTTGGTGGTTTCACATTCAAACGCGTCGGGTTTGTCGCGGGCGATTTCTACTGATTTTGCGAGAGTTTGAATGACGTCACGCCCCAAACTGCTGCTTGTAGACGATTCGGTCAGCAACATCGAGGTCTTGGCCGAGATTTTGTCGGTGGATCACGATGTGCGCTTTGCCACATCGGGTTTGAAAGCACTGCAAATGCTGAAAACCGGTCACAAACCGGATTTGCTGCTGTTGGATGTGATGATGCCAGGCATGGATGGCTACGAGCTTTGCTCTCTGCTCAAACACGATGCCAATCTTCAAAAAATACCTGTCATTTTTATCACGGCTTCAGCCGATGCCAACAGCGAGTCGCTGGCGCTTGCATCGGGTGCGGTGGACTTCATTCACAAGCCTATCAACCGCGACGTGTTGTTGGCGCGGGTCAAATTGCACTTGGGTCTGATTCAGCAGCGCGAGGAGTTGGAGTCGCTGAACGCTCGCTTGGTGCAAACCCTGTTGGAAGTAGAGCGCTCCCGCGACCAGCTGCAAATTTTGGCCACCGCCATGGAATACAGCCCGACTTCCATTGTGGTCACAGACACACTGGGCAACATTGAATACGTTAACCCGCATTTCTGCAAAATCTCAGGCTACAGCAGTGAAGAAGTGGTGGGTCAAACCCCCACCATCGTCAAATCGGGCCTGACACCGCCCCAAAATTACACCGATCTTTGGACCAACATACGCCGTGGCGATCCGTGGTCTGGGGAGTTCATCAACGCCAATCGCGATGGCACCCTCTACCGCGAAGAAGCCCACATTGCGCCGGTGAAAGACCTGGAGGGCCGGACCTCCCACTATGTGTCGATTCAACTGGATGTGACGGCCCGGCACGAAGCCGAGGAATTGATCAAAAAGGCCCGCGAGAAAGAGTTGCAACTGAGCGCAGCCATACAGCAGGAGCTTTTGTTTGGTGAGGTTCCCGCCAATCTGGCTGGGTTCACCATCAACTGTTACACCGCGGCGCTGCAAGTGATTGACGGTGATTTTTACACCGTCACCCGGCTCGGCCCCTCAACATTTGAGATTTTGTCCGGCGACGTCATGGGCAAGGGCATGACGGCGGCTTTGGTGGGAGCGGGGGTCAAGAACGCTTACCGCGAAGCGATTTCGGATTTGTTGATCCGTGGCATGTCGGTGGGGCTGCCTTCGCCCGAACAAATCATCAATGAAATCCATGCGCGGGTTGCCGACAAATTGATCGATTTGGGTGTGTTTGTCACGTTGACGCTGCTGCGTTTTGATCATGCAACCAACACCATGACCTGGGTCAATGCCGGCCATACCCCCACACTGTTGGTCCGCCCCTCCTCGGGCGAATGCCTGGAACTGCTGGGCGACAACCTTCCGCTGGGTGTGACCGCCGGAGAAGAGTACCGCCAGCATCAAAACCAGTTGCAGCCTGGCGATGTGTTGTGTATCTACTCAGACGGCATGTCTGAAGCTGAAAACAACGACAAAGAGCAGTTCGGCAGTGAACGCGTCAACAGCCTCTTGACGAATTTGTCGGTGCCGGGCGCCTCGCTGGACCATATTCTGGATGGAATGAAAAGCGAACTGAACGCTTTCCTGGACGGTACTTCGTTGAAAGACGATACCACCGTCATTCTTGTTCAAGCCCAGCCCACCTGACAACGGACCCGGGCCGTTCGCATGTGGCCCACCAGGGCACTCACACAACATCACCATGCCGCCTGACGCCAACATCCCATCTTTTGATCGCATCGCGCCCAGTTCGGCCGCATTGGGGTACCTGGAGTGGGGGGTGGCCAAAAAAACCTCGATGCACTTGCAGCTCGAGTTTGAAAAAGCCCCTTTGTCGGTGCGCCTCATGGGCGTCGACCTCAACAGCAAGTCCATGCGGTTGACCGGTGACGAAGTGCCCACAGAACACATGATCCGGCAACGGTTCAACCTCACCGGGGCCCACTCAAACGGCAGTATTTTTATTGCCTCGGGCCATTGGGAGCCGGACTCGGTTGCCATTTCAGGCGAGTACATACTGCCGCTGCCCGATTTTCTGGATGTGATTCAGTGGCGGGAGTACTACCGTGTGCCCACACCCATACATTACGAATTGACTTGGAAAAATGCCAAAAACGAGGCGTGTCGTGCCCGGGTGCTCAATTTGAGTTTGGGCGGCTTTCGCCTGTACCAAGAGTCCACCGACGGTGCCGAGCCGCCCATAAAAGACGGTGAAAAAATCACCCAGTGCGTGCTGACAACCGATTCAGGGCCGGTCAAACTGGACACTGCCAAGGTGCAGTACGTGTTCCCGGACGCGTACCCCAATGGCTGGATTATTGGATGTGCTTTCGAGCGTGAAGCAACCAATGCGTTGAACAAGCTCATCATGTCCATGCAAGTCACGGCCACACGCGCTTGAATTTTCGCCGTTTGTGGAGCGGTATTTGCCAAAGCAGTTTCAGCATGTGGGCGTAAAACACCGGCACGACGCCAGGATGGAGGGAACGTATGAGCACCGATAATGAGAAAAAAACCCCGGCCGCCGCGAATCGGATCGACGGCGTCCGGCTGTTGGTGGTGGATGACAGTGAAATCAACCTGACCCTGGCGAAAAGACTGCTGGAAAACGCGGGTGCCCAAGTGCAATGCCTGTCAAACGGGCAAGAGGCGGTTGACTGGTTGGCCCAGCCCCAAAACACGGTTGATGTTGTGCTGATGGACGTTCACATGCCGGTGTTGGACGGGATTGGTGCGGTTCGCGTGATTCGCGCTGGGCAACGCTGGGCGCAGTTGCCGGTGATTGCCATGACGGCAGCCGACTCCGATGAAGAAATCGCGACAGCGACAGAAGCAGGCATGACCGACCACGTGCTCAAGCCCTTCAGTTTGCGCACCCTGGTTGAGGCGGTGTTGCGGCATGTGAAACCCGTAGCACAACTTGCCCCATCTGTAGGGGCTGTGATACAGCCAACCGAAACCGATGCCACTGACTGGCCAGACCTGGCCGGGGTGGACACCGACCAGGCCAAATACCGGTATTTGGGCGAGCGCGCTGCATTTTTGAAGCAGCTGCGCCGGCTGTTGGAAGAGTTTTCGAACTTGGAGCAGCCGCCTCAGGTGCCCCAAGATCCGCAAGGTTGGCATGCCATGGCCATGCGGATGCACAAGTTGGTGGGCAATGCGGGTTTGTTGGCCGCTGAACCCTTGGCTTCTGCTGCTCGTGAAGCCGAGCGACTTGCCAAGGCCAATACGGCAGAGGGTTTGGCAGCTGTGCTGCAACAGGTGTCCGAACGGTTGATTGCGCTGCGCACGGCAGCCCAAAAACACCTTTCAGAGCAAACCGAAGGCGGCAACGCCCAAAACGGTGAGGCCAGCGGGGTGTTTTCCATCCCTGCCGATGAGCTCAATGCCTTGGTGCAAGACTTGGATGATCAGAAATTTTCCGCTGCCAAAAGTTATGCCAAACTGGAGAAGCAGCTGAGCACCGCCTTGGGTCCGGTCAAAGCGGATCAACTCAAAAACGCCATGGATGAGTTGGATTTTGAGGTGGCCCTTGCATTGCTCAGGCCACTCGTAACGGCTTAAACGTTGGCCAAATGGTCGCGGTGGCGTTGCTCCAGCCACAGGCCAAACGCGCTGCCCACCTCTTCGTGTTGAAGACCCAAATCGACCGTGGCTTGTAAAAAGCCCAGTTTGCTACCGCAGTCATAGCGCTGCCCTTGGTAGTGGTAGGCAAACACCTTTTCGCGCCGCAGCAATTGAGCGATACCGTCGGTGAGTTGAATTTCACCCCCAATGCCGCGTGGCAAGCGTTCAAGTTCGTTGAAAATGCCCGGGGTCAGAATGTAGCGTCCAGCCACAGCCAATGTGCTCGGGGCATTTTCGGGCGAGGGTTTTTCCACAATGCCTTCAAGATCAACCAAGTTCGGCGCCACCGCCTGGCCCGACACAATACCGTACTTGTTCACCTCTTCGCGGGGCACTTCCTGCACGGCAAGAATGCTGGCGCGCCAGTCTTGGTATTGCTCCACCATTTGCTTCATCACGGGCACTTTGCCCACCATCAGGTCATCGGCCAACAAGACCGCAAAGGCCTCGTCGCCAATCAACTCTTTGGCGCAAAGCACGGCGTGGCCCAGGCCCAGCGCGCGTGGCTGCCGCACATAGGTGCAACGCATGTCTTCGGGCGCGATGTTGCGAGCCACGCTCAACAGCTTGGTCTTGCCCGCCAACTCCAGTTCGTTTTCCAGTTCGTAAGCGGTATCAAAATGGTCTTCCACACTGCGTTTGGTGCGGCCAGTGACGAAAACCATGTGCCTGATGCCAGCTGAATACGCCTCTTCTACCGCGTATTGGATCAGAGGCTTGTCGACCACCGGCAGCATCTCTTTTGCAGAAGCTTTGGTGGCAGGCAAAAAGCGCGTCCCCAATCCTGCGATCGGGAACACGGCCTTGCGAATGGAAGCGGTCATGTGCAAGCCTTACAAGAGAGGGTTCAATTGCGACCGTATTGGTCTTCAAAGCGAACAATGTCGTCTTCGCCCAAATAACTGCCCACTTGCACTTCGATCAACTCCAGCGGGATCTTGCCCGGGTTTTCCAGGCAATGGGTGGCACCCAACGGCAGGTAAATGGATTCGTTTTCTGACAGCAAACGCGGTTGACCTTCCAGAGTGACCCGGGCTGTGCCGGTGACCACAATCCAGTGCTCGGCGCGGTGGTGGTGCATTTGAACCGACAACTTGCCGCCGGGGTTGACCGTGATCCGTTTGACCTGGTAGCGGCTACCGTCGTCCACCGACTCGTATTTGCCCCAGGGGCGGTACACCTGTTTGTGCAACTGGTACTCTGGGCGGTTGTCTGCCTTGAGTTTTGCGACCACACTTTTAACGTCCTGCGCACGGTCTCGGGGTGCCACCAGCAACGCATCTTTGGTCTGTACGATGACCATGTCCTGCAAGCCTATGGTGGCAACCAACGCATCTTCGGCCAAAACCAGGTTGTTTTGGCAGTCTATGGACACCACGTCACCGCGGTGAACATTGCCGTCTGCGTCGTGCGGCAGCACATCCCACAGCGCACCGAATGCGCCAATGTCGCTCCAGTCGGCATCCATCGGAACCACCACGGCATCAGCGGTTTTCTCCATCACGGCGTAGTCGATGGATTCGGACGGGCACTGCAGGAAAGATTCTTTGTCCACCCGCACAAAGTCCAGGTCGCTGACCGTGTTTTTCATGGACTGCATGCAAGCCGCGTGGATGTCGGGGCGATGACGTGCCAGCTCTTCAAGGTACTTGCTCGCCCTGAACAAGAACATGCCGCTGTTCCACAAATATTCTTGTGTTGACAGGTACTTGGCGGCCAGATCGCGGCTGGGCTTTTCAACAAAGGCGTCCACTTTGTGAATGCCATCTGCCACCGCCGCGCCCATGTGGATGTAGCCGTAGCCTGTTTCTGGCGCACTGGGAATGATCCCGAACGTGACCATGGCCCCCTGGGAAGCCATGGGGATGGCTTTGACGATGGCGGCCTGGAAAGCTGGGGTGTTGCGAATCGAATGGTCAGCGGCCAGAACCAGCATCAGCGGGTCCTGCCCAGCGGCCATGGCCCAAGCGGCGGCCAGTGCAACGGCCGGGGCGGTGTTGCGCCCAGCGGGCTCAAGCATCACGTTGCCGTTGAGCAAACCGAGTTGCTGGAGTTGGTCGGCCACCAAAAATCGGTGGGCTTCATTGCAAATCACCAAAGGTTTGCTCACCGGCAGGCCTTCAAGGCGTTTGAGCGTCACTTGCAACATGGAGCGGTCCTGGTCCATTGCCAAAAACTGCTTGGGGTACAGCTCGCGTGACAAAGGCCACAACCTCGAACCGGTTCCACCGGCCATGACCACAGGAAGAAGGGTTTGGAGATTTGCATCGACGGTCATGAGGCGGGTCCCAAGAGTTGTGAAAGTGACTATCATTTTAGGGTATCAATCGCGCATGGGAAGTCGGGATATATGAGGTATTCCCTACCCCGTGCATCATTTCCAGCCCAACTGACGATCAGTTTGGTTTATAGGATGGAATGGCTATGTTGGGAATTCAGGGTATTCACCATGTGGCGGTCATTTGCTCGGATTACGACCGGTCGAAACGGTTTTACGTGGACGTTCTGGGGCTTCAGGTGATTGCCGAAGCCTTTCGCGCCGAGCGGCAGTCCTACAAGTTGGACCTGCGGTTGCCTGGGGGCGCGCAAATTGAGTTGTTTTCATTTCCGAAGCCGCCGCTTCGTCCCACCAAACCCGAGGCGTGCGGCTTGCGGCATTTGGCGCTCGCCGTGGCCGATGTGGAACAGAGCAAGCGCTATCTGGAGGCAAACGGTGTGTCGGTCGAGCCGGTTCGGGTCGATGAATACACCGGCCGCAAATTCACTTTTTTCCCCGATCCGGATGGCTTGCCTTTGGAGCTGTACGAAGCGGGCCCCTTGTCATGAATTTCAAATCTGATGGACTCGCCGAGGCGCATTGTGTAGACTGATTTGCGCAAATCCCGATGTTCGACTGCTACACTGAGCCTGCACTCGATCAATTTTTCAACTCTCTG
>JBDKEX010000052.1:0-2899 GCA_039798985.1 Pseudomonadota bacterium
CGTTACAGCCAGCGCCTGGAGGCGGACCGCGAGCAGCTGTTTGTGCAAAAGCGCGCCCAAGCGACCCCGTCGCGGGTGCAGCGTTTGGCTGTGGCGCAGTTGCAAATGCGCCCTGCCAACCCTGCCATCACCCAGTACGTGACTTTGCCAGGGGCTGCGCAAGCCGGTGGCCGTTCGGTCGAGGGCGCGGTGCAAAGCTCACCCGCTGCCGCTGGAGGCAAGCCGTGAGCCGCAGCATTGCGTATGGGGCCAGCCCACTGTTGGCCAGCAAAACCCCGGTGTGGCGCAGCAAGTTTATTGTGGCCGCTTTGGCGGTGGCATTTGTGGGTTTGGCGGGGCGTGCCGCCTATGTGCAAGTGATTGGAAATGATTTTTTCCAGCGTCAAGGGGAAGTGCGTTTTGCCCGCACCTTGGAGCTGCCCGCCAACCGGGGCCGCATTCTGGATCGCAACGGTTTGATTTTGGCCACCAGCGTGGTGGCCCAAAGCGTGTGGGCGATTCCTGAGGATGTGGACAAAGACGACCCGAAGCTGGCCAAGGCGGCCAAGCTGCTCGACATGCCTTTGCCTGAGTTGAAGCACTTGGTGGGCAACGAAGAAAAGTCCTTTGCCTGGATCAAGCGACAGGTTGATGAGCCCTTGGCTTTGCAGGTGCAGGCTTTGGGCATCAAGGGGTTTTACCTTCGCAAGGAATACAAGCGTCAGTACCCCGAAGGTGAAGCGGCTGCGCACGTGGTGGGGTTCACCAATGTGGAAGATTTGGGCCAAGAGGGCGTGGAGCTGGCGTTCCAGAAAAACCTGGCGGGCAAAGCGGGCTCCCGGCGTGTGATCAAAGACCGGCTGGGCCGGGTGGTGGAAGATGTTCGCGACGCCATTCCCCCTGTGGACGGGCCGGATCTGCAGTTGTCGATCGACAGCAAAATTCAGTATTTCGCGTACCAGAAATTGCGCGATCAGGTTCTGGCACACAAAGCCAAGGCCGGTAGCGTGGTGGTGTTGGACGCTGTGACCGGTGAATTGCTGGCTTTGGCCAACTACCCGAGTTACGACCCCAACAACCGGCGCAACCTCACCGGCGAGCAGCTGCGAAACCGGGCTTTGACCGACACCTTTGAGCCTGGCTCCACAATGAAGCCATTCACCATCGGGTTGGCTTTGGAGTCTGGTCGGGTCAAGCCAGAAACCCTGGTGGACACCTCGCCGGGTCGAATCACCATCACCGGTTCCACCATTTCGGACACCCATAACTACGGCACGCTGACGGTTGAGGGGGTGATTCAGAAGTCGAGCAACGTGGGGACCACAAAGCTCGCATTGCAAATGCCCGCGCGTGAGATGTGGGAAACTTTTTCTGCCGCCGGTTTTGGCCAAAAGCCGCAGGTGGAATTTCCGGGCGTCGTGGGTGGGCGTTTGCGGCCCTACAAAACATGGCGTCCGATCGAGCAGGCCACCATGTCTTACGGCTACGGCCTGTCGGCCAGCCTGCTGCAAATGGCGCGTTCGTACACGGTGTTTGCCCACAATGGGCAAATTATTCCGGCCACCATATTGAAAAAAGACGAGCCTGCTGTGGGGGTGGCGGTTTTTTCTCAACGCACCGCCAACCAGGTGCGCAAGATGCTGGCCATGGCTGCCGGCCCCGGTGGCACCGGGCAAAAGGCGCAAACCATTGGTTATTCGGTGGGCGGCAAGTCTGGGACCGCGCGCAAACAAGTGGGCAAGAGCTATGCCTCGGGCAAATACCGGTCTTGGTTCACGGGCATGGCCCCGATTGACAACCCCCGCGTGATTTGCGCCGTGATGGTGGACGAGCCTGGGGCTGGGCAGGTCTACGGGGGTTTGGTGGCGGCCCCGGTGTTCAGCGAAACCGTGCAGCAAGCCTTGCGAATTTTGGGGGTGCAGCCCGATGTGACGGTCAAACCCCAAATCGTGGCTGAGATCGTGGAGGAGTCGTTGTGATCACGCACCTCCACACCCCACTGGACGTGGCGCGCTGGTTGCAAGCCAGCGGAGCGCATGCGCTCCATGGCGACAGCCGCCAGGTGCGCCTTGGGGATGCCTTTGTGGCTTGGCCCGGAGCGGCGCAAGACGGTCGTCGGTATGTGGCGGCGGCACTGGAAGTGGGGGCGGTGGCCTGCGTGGTTGAGCGCGAGGGCGCGGAGGCTTTCGGTTTCAGCGACGGTCGCATTGCGGCGGTCAGCGACCTCAAAACCCATTCGGGTGAAATTGCGCACCATTTCTACCGCGAACCCAGCCACAAGCTCAAAACCGTCGCCATCACCGGCACCAACGGCAAAACGTCCACCTCTTGGTGGACGGCGCAACTGCTCTCTGGCTTGGGGCAACCTTGTGGCACGGTGGGCACACTGGGCATGGGTGTGCCGGGGCAGGCGTTCCAAGCCACGGGTTTGACCACGCCCGACCCGGTAATGCTGCAAGCGGGCTTGAGCGAATTTGTTCACCAAGGCCTCAAAGCCTGTGTGTTGGAGGCGTCTTCCATCGGCTTGGAGGAAGGGCGGCTCAACGGCATGCGGATACAGGTGGCGGTGTTTGCCAACCTGACGCAAGACCATTTGGACTATCACGGCACGATGGAGGCCTATTGGGCCGCCAAACGTGCGCTTTTCAACTGGCCCGGTTTGCGTGTGGCCATTGTCAACATCGACGATCCCCACGGTGCCACTCTGGCCCAAGAGCTGCAAAGCAGGGTCGAAGACGGTTCCCTGGATTTGTGGACTTTGTCGGTGCAAGGGGCCCCTGCCCGTTTGCACATTCCCACCAGTTCGCTGACCGACACCGGCTTGCGTTTTGAGGTGGTGGAGAACCTGCCCAACGGGGCCAGCGGCAATGCGTACAGCGTGAAGCTGCCTTTGGTGGGGGAGTACAACCTCTACAACCTG
>JBDKEX010000053.1:0-8628 GCA_039798985.1 Pseudomonadota bacterium
CAACCGGCGCTGTGATCGGCGGGATTGCAGGGTCTTCGGCAGGCAACCGGCGCGACGGCGCGGTGGTGGGTATTTTGGGCACCGTGCTGGGCGGTGTGCTGGGCAATGCCATTGAAAAAGCCAGCACCAACGAGAGCGCCGTTGAAATGATTTTGGTGTTGCAGGACGGGCGCCGTGTGGCTGTCGTGCAAGGCGAGGGCAGTCAAGGTTTGAAACCCGGAGATGCCGTGAACCTGATCGGTTACCAGGGGAATTACCGGGTCACCAAGTTCAACCCGCAGTGAAGCGCCTGCTTGGGGCGCCGCGTTGTTGCGGAACAACCTGAAATGGAGCGGGCGATGGGAATCGAACCCACGTTATTTGCTTGGGAAGCAAGAGTCCTGCCATTGAACGACGCCCGCGATCGCTGAAGTGTAAACCAAGAATTGCCCTTTCCGGGGTAGCTCGCCTGCGTGCTTGGTTGGCATTCAGGCTTCTTTTATTGTTCAACTGGGCCCCAAGCGTGACAGCACGATCACTGCAACACTCCATTTTCCCTTTTGTGGCCATGCAGTCGCTGTTGTCGACCATGCTTGGGTTTGCGGCGGTACTGGTTTACGCGGACCACGGCATGCGTGGGGCCGTGGTGTTCGCTGCGGTGGTGCTCACAGTCATTATGCTGGGCGTATGCGCACCGCTCGTGGCGGGGCGGTGGCTCAGGTTCACGCCGGCAGGGTTGGTCCGAGTCGCGTTTTTGCTGCCGGGTTTGGCTTTGTTTTGGGCGGCCGGGCACATTGAGTGGTTGGCGCTGGTGGTGGGTGGGTTTATGGGGCTGACCTGGGGTGCCCGCCATTGGCTGGAGTTGAGTTTGTTGGAAGATGCGCAAAGGGACCGCTACGCCACCACGGCCTCCACTACAGCCGTGTTGAGCAGCTTGGTGGGGTCGTTGATCGCCGCGGCGGTGTTGAGCGGCTCTGGCGAATCGGCCAAAATCTTGTATTGGGCTTATGCCTTGATGGCGCTTTGGGGCGCGTGGTGGGCCCCCCGAAAACTGCCGGTCTTGTCCCCGCTGGGGCTGGTGTCACTTCGGACGGTGGCTTCGCAGCCCAGCTATTGGCGCACATTGCCTTTGTATTTTTTGGAATCTGGCATGTGGGGCATGGCGATGGTGCTGGGGGCCAGTGGCGCGGTAAGGTCGTTGGGGGCGGCCAGCCATTTTGGTTGGGTCACCAGCATGGCCACTGTGTTGGGCGCGTTTGCTTTGTACGCTTTGCGCAAACAAAGGCATGGCGGTAACCGGGTTCGCTGGATGGGGATGGCCGCTCTGGGCATGGCGTTGGCCCACGCGGCTTTGGGTGCCAGCATTTGGTGGGCCGGATTTTTTGTGATGCATTTGCTGACGCAAGCGGTTGCGCAACCATTTTGGATGGCCAGCGAACAGGTGCTCAACCAACGCGCCTTGGATTTGCAGGGCGCCATCACCGACCGTGTAGTGCTGCGCGAGTTGACGTTGTGGACGCTTCGCTTGGCCACCCTGGGTGTGTTTTGGGCAACAGTGCACGACTGGCCCTGGGAGCGCACCCTGGTGCTGGGTTCGGGGTTTATGGTGCTCGTGACTTTGCTGGAATGGCTGGTGGGCAGCTATTGGTTGAGCGCTGAACGCCACCAATAGCGCCTTGGAATACAAACGCCGATTACTTCAGCACGTCGCCAATGCACAGGTACTTGATCTCAAGGTAATCGTCCATGCCGTGGTGTGAACCTTCGCGGCCCAAACCCGACTGTTTGACACCCCCAAACGGCACATGTTCGGTGGCCAATATGCCCACATTGATGCCCACCATGCCGTACTCCAGCGCCTCCGCCACCCGGTAAATGCGGCCAATGTCGCGGCTGTAGAAGTAGCTGGCCAGGCCAAATTCGGTGTTGTTGGCCGCGTCTATGGCCTCTTGCTCGGTTTCAAACTTGAACACCGGGGCAAAGGGGCCAAAAGTTTCTTCTCTGGCGCACAGCATGTCGGCGGTGGCGTCGGCCACCACGGTGGGCTCAAAAAATTGCCCGCTGCCCAAGGTCGAAATCCGCTGGCCACCCACGAGCACGCGGCCCCCTTTGGCCTTTGCATCGTCTACATGCCGCTGCACTTTTTCCAGGGCGGCCTCTTCAATCAATGGGCCTTGGTTCACGCCTTCTTCAAAGCCGTTGCCCACCTTGGCCGTGGCCACTTTGACTGCAAATTTGTTCACAAAACTGTCGTACACACCGGCCTGCACGTAAATGCGGTTGCTGCACACGCAGGTTTGGCCGGCGTTGCGGTATTTGCTGGCAAACGCGCCTTCCACCGCAGAGTCGATGTCGGCGTCGTCGAAAACGATAAAGGGAGCGTTGCCGCCCAGCTCTAGCGACATCTTTTTCACCGTCGGGGCGCTTTGCGCCATCAGGATACGGCCGACCTCTGTGGACCCTGTGAAGCTGATGTGGCGTACCACGTCGCTGGCGCACAGCGCTTTGCCCACGGCTATGGAGTTGCTGCTGTCGGCGGTGACGATGTTGATGACGCCCGCCGGCATTCCGGCGCGAACGGCCAGCTCGGCAGCTGCCAGCGCCGTGAGCGGTGTGAGTTCGGCGGGTTTGATGACCACGGGGCAACCCGCGGCCAAGGCAGGGGCCACTTTGCGAGTGATCATGGCCAGCGGAAAGTTCCACGGCGTGATCGCTGCGCACACGCCAATGGGCTGTTTGAGCACCATCAGACGGCGGTTGTTGTCGAACTGGGGCAGGGTCTCGCCGTTGACACGTTTGGCTTCTTCGGCAAACCACTCCACAAAACTGGCACCGTAGGCAATCTCGCCCTTGGCTTCGGGGTAGGGCTTGCCCTGCTCAGCGGTCAGGATACGGGCAAGGTCATCTTGGTGGGCCAGCAGCAAGTCATACCACTTGCGCATCAGCTTGCTTCGCTCTTTGGCGGTTTTGGCCTTCCAAGCCGGCCAAGCTGCGTTGGCCGCGGCCACCGCGTTTTCGGCCTCTGCAGAGCCCAAGTTGGCTACAGTGGCCAGCAGTTGGTGGGTTGCCGGGTCGCGCACCTCAAAGCGGTGTGGGCCGGCCACCCATTGGCCATTGATCAGTGCGTCGGTTTTGAGCAGGCTGGGGTCGTTCAGTAAAGCCAACGGAGAAGCTTGGGTCATAAGGCACGCAAAAGTTGACGATCAGACCGTGAGCGTAACGTGAAATACCGAAGCCGGCAGTCGTGCAAATACCAATAGGTGGCTTTCGTGTGTAGAATCCGGCGCTCACCCATTGTTCAACAGTCGCCAGGGGAGCCCTAGTTGGGCTGAGAGTGCAACGGCTTCGTTGCAGACCCTGGAACCTGATCCGGTTGATACCGGCGGAGGAAGCGCGACATGCTATACGCCACTTTGGCCGCCCTGAGTGCGGCACTTTTGTTTTTTGTCTGGATTGGTCTGCGTGCCCGAACCGAGGGCGGCGACCTGGACGAGTACCTCACCGCCCGAAATTCCCAGTCGGCCACCACGCTGGGCATGTCTTTCCTGGCCTCCGGGTTGGGGGCGTGGATATTGTTTGCACCCCCTGAAGTGGGGGCATTTGTAGGCCCGGTGGCCGTTGCGGGTTACGCCCTTGGTGCCGCCTTGCCGTTTGCTGTTTTGGCGTGGTGCGGGCCCGCCATCAGGCGCCTGCTGCCGCAGGGCCGCAGCATCACCGAATACGCCCAGGCGCGCTTCGGTACTGGCCTCAGGCTCTGGGTGTCATTTATCTCGGTGCTGTACATGGCGTGCTTTCTCACGGCAGAGCTGTCGGCCATTGGCGCGATCACGTCCATGTTGTCGCCTGTGCCCGGCTGGGTGGCTGTGCTGGGCGTTGCGGTTGCAACACTGGTTTACACGGCTTGGGGCGGTTTGCGCGCCAGTTTGATCACCGACAGCTGGCAGGCTTGGTTGCTGTTGGCCCTGCTGGTGGTGGTGTTGGGCGTGGCCTGGCAGCACCAACCGGTTCAAACACAACCCTTGAATTGGCCCTCAGCTCCTGTAGGCGATGCGTTGTCGGTGGCGCTGACTTTGGTGATTGCCGTGACCGCAGCGAACATGTTCCACCAAGGGTATTGGCAGCGGGTGTGGTCTGCCAGCAGCGAAAAAGCGCTGTCACGCGCTGCATGGCTGGGCGGTTTGACCACCGTGGTTGTGGTGGCCGTGGTGGGCATGGTAGGGGTGTGGGTCGCAGCCACCGGCCGGGACATGGGCAGTCCGCCAATTCCATTTTTCACCTTGGTGGCTGCAGCACCTGCGTGGCTGGCTTTGCCCACTTTGCTGTTGGCGGTGGCGTTGGTGGCATCGTCGGTGGATACTTTGGAAAATGCCATGGCATCGGTGGTGGTAACCGCGGGCAAAGGGCAAACCCTGTCTGCAGCGCGTTGGACCACGGTGTTGTTGATGGTGCCCGTGGTGTTGGTGGCCTTGCAAGGCGTTTCGGTGCTGCGTTTGTTTCTGATTGCCGACTTGCTGTGCGCCACTGCGGTGGTGCCGGTGCTGCTGGGCCTGTGGCAGCGCATGACACCGCTGGCCGCCATGTCCGGGGCCGTGGCCGGTGTGGTGGGCGCGGTGTTGCCGGGGTGGTGGGCGCAGGGCGACTTTGCCCAAGGCCTGCTGATGACCAGTTTCCCCAACAGCATTCCCACTTTGGCGCCTTTTGTCGGTGCTTTGGCAGCGTCGTCTGCTGTGAGTTTGCTGGTGGTGTTTGCCCGGCCCCGGCAGCGTTAAAAGCCGGCTGAGCTAAAGGCGCTGCCCTCAGCTTTTGGCAGCAGCCAGGGCATCGCCCAGCAGGACCAAGCCCTCTTTGAGCAGCGCGTCACTTACGGTGATGGGCACCAGAATGCGGATGACGTTGGCGTACACCCCGCAGGACAACAGCACCAGGCCCCGTTTGATGGCCTCGGCGCGGACGCGTTTGGTCAGGTCGGCGTCGGGTTGTTGGGTGTCGCCGTTTTTGAAGAGCTCTATGGCCACCATGCTGCCCAAACCCCGCACGTCTTGAATCTCAACATGCTGCTGGGCCAAGGCACGCAGACCTGCAAACAATTGCTGGCCAATGGCGAGCGACCGTTCAAGCAGTTGCTCTTCTTCAAACACGTCCAGCACGGCCAAAGCCGCTGCACAGGCCAAGGGGTTGCCGGCGTAGGTGCCACCCAGGCCGCCCGGTAGGGGCTTGTCCATGATCTCGGCCTTGCCTATGACGGCTGAAATAGGGAAGCCCCCCGCCATGCTCTTGGCCATAGTGACCAGGTCTGGCGCCACGCCCCATTGCTCGCAAGCCAGCCAAGTGCCGGTGCGCCCTGCGCCGGTTTGCACCTCGTCGGCGATCAACACAATGCCATGTTGGTCGCACAACTTGCGCAGGGCTTGTGCAAATTCGGGAGGGGCCACGTAGAAGCCACCTTCACCTTGCACCGGCTCCAGAATAATGGCGGCCACCCGGGCGGGCTCTACGTCGTATTTGAAAATGTGTTCCAGCGAACGCATGGCGTCTGCGACGCTGATGCCGTGCAGCGGGTTGGGGAATTCGGCGTGGTAGATCTCGGCCGGGAAAGGGCCAAAACCGGCTTTGTAAGGGGCCACTTTGCCCGTGAGCGCCATGCCCAGCAACGTGCGGCCGTGAAAGCCGCCACCAAATGCGATCACGGCCTGGCGCTGTGTGGCGGCGCGGGCAATTTTCACGGCGTTTTCCACGGCTTCGGCGCCGGATGACAGGAAATAGGCCTTTTTGGCAAATGGCCCCGGGGTTTTGGCGATCAGCCGTTCGGCCAGTTCCACATAAGGTTCATAGGCCACCACCTGAAAGCAGGTGTGGTGGTAGCGGTCCAGTTGGGCCTTGACGGCTTCCACTATTTTGGGGTGGCGGTGGCCGGTGTTGAGCACCGCAATGCCGCCGGCGAAGTCGATGTAGCGCTTGCCCTCCACATCCCAAATTTCGGAACCTTCGGCCCGGGCGGCAAACACCTCGTAGGTTTGCCCCAGGCCGGCGGGCAGGGCGGCGCGGCGGCGGGCCATGAGGTCGGCGTTGCTGGACTGTTTGGGCAGATGGGGGTCGCGGTGCATGAACGGCTCCAGAATAGGTTGAACGCTGCAGTTGACAATGTAGCACCGGCCGTGCCGGTGCCTCAGACGGCCCAGGTCGAGCCGTGTTCGGGCACCATGGCGTGCCAGTGCAGTTCGTTTTCAATGCGTCTTCGCAGGGTGTCGGAGGCTTGGGCATCGCCGTGCACCACAAATGCGCGGTGAGGGTGGCCTGGCACCGCGCGCAGCCAGTTCATGAGCTGGTTCGCATCGGCATGGGCCGAAGCGGAAGCCAATTGCACCAGTTCCGCACGCACGGGCACGTCTTGTCCGTGGATTCGAAGGCTGGGGGCCCCTTCCAGCAGGGTTGCGCCCCGCGTGCCTGGGGCTTGGTAGCCGGTGAGTATGACCATGTTGCGGTGATCCCCCAGGTATTGGATCAAATGATGCAACACCCGCCCGCCAGTGGCCATGCCACTTGCAGCCAATATGATTTTCGGGCCATGGTGCCGCGAAATTGCTTTCGATTCGTCGGGGGACCGCACCATGGTGGCTGCGTGCGCCATGTCGCGGCATTGCGCAGCGTCCAGCCGGTGTTCGCCCAGGTGTTTGGCAAAGAGTTCGGTGCTGTGTATTGCCATGGGGCTGTCCAGATACACCGGCAGGCTGTGTGGAATGGTGCCATTTGCTTTGAGCTGGGCGATGGCATGCAACAAGGCTTGGGCGCGGCCCACGGCAAACACCGGAACAACCGCAGTCCCACCGCGGGCGGCCACCCGGGTCAAGGCTGGGGCCAGTTCTTGCAACAAATCGGTTGGTGGGTGTGAGCGGTCGCCGTAGGTGGACTCCACCACCACGGCATCGGCGGCCGGGGGTGGCTCGGGGGGGTACATCAGGAAGTCGTCGTTTCGGCCCAGGTCGCCTGAGAACAACAGCCGCTTGCCCCCTACCTCTAGACTCAGGCTGGAGGCGCCCAAAATATGCCCAGCGCCATAAAACCGTGCGTTCCAGCCGCGGATGGGTTCAAACGCGGCAAAGTTGGGCACCGTGTGCAGGTGCTTGAGGGCTGCCTTGGCGTCCTCCACGGTGTACAGCGGCAACGCGGGGTTGTGTTTTGAAAAGCCGTGCCGGTTGGCGTAGGCGGCATCTTCTTCTTGGATGTGCCCGCTGTCGGGCAGCAAAATCTCGCACAAATCGCGGGTGCCCGCGGTGGCCCACACCTTGCCCTTGAAACCTTCTTTGACCAGCAGGGGCAGGTAGCCGCTGTGGTCCAAGTGGGCATGGGTCAACGCAACAGCGTCGAGTTTGTTGGGCAAAAAGGGCAGGGGGTTGCGGTTGCGCAGCCTCAACTGCTTGTAGCCCTGGAACAATCCGCAATCCACCAGCAGACTTTTGCCGTCGTGTTGCACCAAGTATTTGGAGCCGGTGACGGTACCCGCTCCCCCCAGAAACGTGATGTTGACAGTCATGTGCAAATTGAATCACGTTTGCAGGCGCTTTGCCACCGCCGGTGGGAGGGTCCGGGGGGATTTTTAAGAGAAAAACTCCTTGGCCTTTTCAAACCAGCCCTTGTCATTGGGGCTGTGTTTGTAGCCGCCTTTTTTGAACGACTCGTCCAACTCCTTGAGCAGCTTGCGTTGGTGTTCGGTGAGTTTGACCGGTGTTTCCACGGCAACATGGCAGTACAGATCGCCTGGGTAGCTGCTGCGCACCCCTTTGATGCCACGCCCGCGCAGCCGGAAGGTTTTGCCGTTTTGGGTGCCTTCGGGGATGTCGATGGTGGCTTTGCCGCCCAAGGTGGGCACGGCAATTTCGCCACCCAGCGCCGCGGTGGTGATGCTGACCGGCACTTGGCAATGCAGGTCATCGCCATCGCGCTCAAAAATATCGTGTTTGCGGGTGCGGATTTCGATGAACAAATCGCCTGCCGGCCCGCCGTTGCGGCCCGGTTCTCCGTTGCCAGCGGAGCGGATGCGCATGCCGTCATCAATGCCTGCAGGGATTTTGATTTCGAGCGTTTTGTGCTTTTTGAGCTTGCCTTGGCCGTTGCAGGCGGTGCAGGGTTCGGGGATGACCTTGCCGCTGCCATGGCAATGCGGGCAGGTTTGCTGCACGCTGAAAAAGCCCTGGCGCATTTGCACCACGCCTGCCCCGTTGCAGCTGGGGCAGGTTTTGACGCTGGTGCCCGGTTTGGCGCCGCTGCCTTTGCAGGTGTCGCAGTCGTCCCAGCTGGGAATGCGGATTTGGGCATCCTTGCCCGCTGCGGCTTCTTCCAGTGTGACTTCCATGGCATAGGAGAGATCGCTGCCACGGTACACCTGCCGCCCGCGTTGCCCCCCACGTTGGCCGCCAAAAATATCGCCAAAAATGTCGCCGAAAGCTTCCGAGAAACCCCCAAAACCCTCGGCACCGCCCGGGCCACCGCGCATGTTGGGGTCCACGCCGGCGTGGCCGTATTGGTCGTAAGCGGCCCGCTTTTGCGGGTCGCTCAGCATTTCGTAGGCCTCTTTGGCTTCTTTGAACTTTTCTTCGGCGGCCTTGGCCGCATCACCCTGGTTGCGGTCAGGGTGGTGCTTCATCGCCAGTT
>JBDKEX010000054.1:0-15516 GCA_039798985.1 Pseudomonadota bacterium
TGCTCAAACTCCTGGGTTTGGGGGGCGCAGCAGCATCCGACGCCGAGGTCATCAACCACACCATGGTTCAACCAGAGACCCGACGCCACCTGGTCGATTTTTTTGCCTCAAAAACCCGCGGACAGCTGGAGAAATTGGCCGCAAAACACGACCTGCCTTTGCACACCTTGCCCTGATTTCCCAGAGAAACCGCGCAAAACCCGCCCGATCACCCTCCGGTTTTGATCGATTTGGGCTTTGACTTTTGCGAGCCTTTGCCGGTGCCCGCACGCGGAGGCAAACCGGTGTGCTGGGTCAGAACCTTGCCTGGCGCAGGCGTCGAGTTGGTGCGTCTGGGGCTCTGGTAAGCGCCGGTGGTCAACGGCTGATAGGTGGGAATCAGGTGGTGTTTGCCGTTGCCAATCAGGTCTGCGCGCCCCATGCGTTTCAAGGCTTCGCGCAACAGCGGCCAGTTGTTGGGGTCGTGGTAGCGCAAAAACGCCTTGTGCAGGCGCCGCCGCTTGTCGCCTTTCACAATGTCCACCGACTCGGCCCGGTCGTCCCGGTGTATGCCTTTGAGTGTGTTCAAACCCGTGTGGTACATGGCCGTGGCCGTGGCCATGGGGCTCGGGTAAAAAGTTTGCACCTGGTCGGCCCGAAAACCATTTTTCTTCAGCCACAAGGCCAAATTCATCATGTCTTCGTCACTGGTGCCCGGGTGCGCCGCAATAAAGTACGGTATCAGATACTGCTTCTTGCCCGCCTCTTCGCTGAAGCGGTCAAACATCTGCTTGAACCGATCGTAGCTGCCTATGCCCGGCTTCATCATCTTGGACAATGGGCCACCCTCGGTGTGCTCCGGCGCAATCTTGAGGTAGCCCCCCACATGGTGCTGCACCAGTTCTTTTACATACTCAGGGCTTTTCACGGCAAGGTCGTAGCGCAAGCCCGAGCCAATCAAGATTTTCTTGATGCCCTTGAGCGCCCGCGCCCGTCGGTAAATCTTGATCAAAGGGTCATGGCTGGTGTTGAGGTTGCTGCAAATGCCAGGGTACACACAGCTGGGTTTGCGGCAGGCCGCTTCAATTTCAGGGCTCTTGCAGCCTATGCGGTACATGTTGGCCGTGGGCCCGCCCAAGTCTGAAACCACGCCGGTGAAGCCTTTCACCTTGTCCCGAATGTCTTCGATTTCGTGAATGATCGAATCTTCGGATCGGCTTTGGATAATGCGCCCTTCGTGCTCAGTGATGGAGCAAAAGGTGCAGCCGCCAAAGCAGCCCCTCATGATGTTGACACTGAAGCGAATCATTTCCCAAGCGGGAATTTTGGTCGAGCCGTCGTGGCCGCCCGACTCGTCGGCATAGGCCGGATGCGGGCTGCGGGCATACGGCAAATCGAACACGTGGTCCATTTCTGCCGTGGTCAATGGAATCGGGGGTGGGTTGATCCAGACGTCACGGGCCGTGGCCCCCACACCATGGGCCTGCACCAAAGCACGCGCGTTGCCTGGGTTGGTTTCCAGGTGCAGCACGCGGTTGGCATGCGCATACAGCACAGGGTCGGCCTTTACTTGTTCGTAACTGGGCAGCCGGATGACGGTTTTGTCCCGCGCAGGCTTGGCCACACTTTTGGGTTTGAGCGCCGGGTTCGGCACGAACTGTAGGGGTTGCGCCGCTGCTGCTTGCTCTTTTGCCTCGTCGTCACGGGCGCAAGACTGCCCTTGCGCCTTGGCCTGCTCCGACACCATCAAATACGGGTTCAAGTGGGCATCCACACGGCCCGGCTGGTCCACCTCGGTGGAATCTATTTCAAGAAAATCCGCCATGGGCTCACGGACCAAAAAGGCTGTGCCCCGAACGTCTGTGATCGATGCCACCGGTTCGCGCCGGGCAATGCGGTGTGCCACCTCCACCAAAGCGCGTTCTGCGTTGCCGTACAGCAATATGTCGCACTTGCTGTCAAGCGCAATTGAACGCCGAACGTTTTCGCTCCAATAGTCGTAGTGGGCGATTCGGCGCAACGAGCCCTCAATGCCCCCCAGCACAATCGGCACGTCTTTGTAGGCTTCGCGGCAACGTTGGCTGTAAACCGTTGCAGCGCGGTCTGGCCGTTTGCCGCCCACGTTGCCGGGCGTGTAGGCATCGTCGGTGCGAATTTTGCGATCGGCCGTGTAACGGTTGATCATGGAATCCATGTTCCCCGCTGTCACCCCCCAAAACAAATTGGGGCGCCCCAAGGCTTTGAAAGGCTCTGCGCTGTGCCAGTCGGGTTGGGCAATGATGCCCACCCGGAAACCTTGCGACTCAAGCACGCGCCCCACCACCGCCATGCCAAAACTGGGGTGATCCACATAGGCGTCGCCAGTCACCAGCACCACATCGCAGCTGTCCCACCCCAATTGGTCCATTTCTGCCCGGCTCATTGGCAAAAAAGGCGCAGGCCCAAACCGCTTGGCCCAATAGGGCTTGTAGCTGGTCAGTGGCTTGGCTGCACGGGTAAAAAACGAAACATCTATTGGAGCATTCATGGGCTTGGCCGAATATCGAGTGTCAAGTGTACGTTTTAGCCCTGTTTTGCGCATGGATTAACTTGCAAAGGCCTTGCGCAACGCGCGGGCTGCATCTTGCTGGGCCTGCAAAGCCAGGGGTATGGCGCGTCCCATCTTGATGAATTCATGGGTCACGCCCGCGTAAATCTCCAATTCCAAGGGCACACCGGCCCAACGGAAACGGTCGGCCATCAACACCCCTTCGTCTACCAACGGGTCACACTCGGCCAAGCCCATCCAAACCGGGGCCACGCCTTCGAGGTCGGGGGCGTTCAGCGGCGCAAATCGCCAATCGTTGCTTTCTTCGGGTGCATTTAAGTACTGACGGAAAAACCAGTCTATGGTTTCTGAATCCAGCAAAAAGCCATGCCCAAACTTGTGGTGCGAAGCCGTGTCGCGTTTGGGGGCACAACCTGGGTAAAACAGCAGCTGCAAGGCCAAACTCAAACCAGCGTCTCGGGCCATCAACGCGGCACCCATGCTCAGAGTCCCACCAGCACTGTCCCCGCCAATGGCCAGCCGGTTCGCGTCCAAACCCCACTGGGCCGCATTCAAGTGCAACCAGGTCAAAGCATCGCAGGTGTCGTTGAAGGCCTTGGGAAAGCGGTGTTCCGGGGCCAGCCGGTAGTTCAATGACACCACAGCGCACTGGGCCAAATGCGCCAAATGTCTGCACAAACTGTCATGCGTGTTGACGCTGCCCACCGTGAACCCGCCCCCATGCAAATACAACAATATCGGCCAGAGGGCGCGAGAGTTGCTCTGGCTTTTTGCTGGATTTGCAGGCTCTTGTGTGGGGTGTGGCACCACCAAGCGGGCTTCAATTTGCGTGCCGTCGCGCGTGGGCACTTGCAATGACTCAACGCGCGCCATTTTGTGGGGCGCTATGTCCAAAACCCCTGAACCGGCTTCGTAAAAAGCACGGGCCTGCTGCGGCGTCAAGGCGTGCATGGGCGGGCGCCCTGCCCGCTCCATGCGGTCCAACACCCCACGCATGGCAGGCAACAGCATACTTCTGGGATGGGGGTGGAAGCTCATGCCTTGAATTGTCCTAGAACGCAGCGAATGGGCACCCGCTAATATGAGGCACCGCCCCCGGTTTGGCTACCGCAACCCAGCACTGCTGTGGATTCGAGCCACCCCGGTAACAACTGGCCGCGCAAACAGAAAAAGCCTGGAAAGACCAGGCTTTTTATGAGAAATTGGTGGGTCGTAGTGGGATCGAACCACTGGCTTCCACCGTGTGAAGGTGGCACTCTACCGCTGAGTTAACGACCCGGTAGCGTAGCCTTGTATTCTAAACTATTTTTTGCACTCAATTCAACCGCGTTCACAAATTCTGTCTGAAAGTGGGAATCTGAGCAGCGCAATTTACGCCTTATCATCCCTATTTGGTGTTCAACTACAACCGCTTACCTGCCCATGGAAATCAGCACTTGGTTGGCATTTTTTGCCGCGTCTTGGGCCATCAGCATCTCGCCAGGCGCTGGGGCGGTTGCTGCCATGAGTGCAGGCCTGAACCATGGGTTTCGGCGGGGCTACATCACCACTGTGGGCCTGGTTCTGGGCATTTGGACCCAGCTGGTGGTGGTTGGCTTGGGGCTTGGCGCGTTGGTGGCCACTTCAAACACCGCATTTCAGGTGGTCAAGTGGGGCGGCGCTGCGTATTTGGTGTGGTTGGGTGTTCAGCAATGGCGTGCCCCAGCCCGGCCCATGGCTGCTACCTCAAATGCAAACCACTCCATTTCTGCCAAAAGCATGATTTTGCGGGGTTGGATGATCAATGCAGTCAACCCCAAGGGGACTGTTTTTTTACTCGCTGTGGTGCCGCAGTTTCTGAATTTGCAAGATTCTTTGGCCCTGCAGTATTGGGTCATAGGCCTGACCTTGAGCTTTACCGATTTTGTGGTGATGGCGGGCTACACGGCCCTGGCAGCCCGTGTGTTGGCTGCTCTCAAAACCCCGGCCCACATGCGTGCGCTCAACCGGGTGTTTGGCAGTTTATTTGTGCTTGCGGGCGGGTTGCTGTCGGTATTCAAGCGCTCCGCCTAAAAGCTCGGCGCCATGGCAATAAAGCGTGGCAATTGTGCAGCGAAAAGCATACAATCTAAAGGTTGTTGTGAATCGCTTGCCTTCACAGCATTTGTAGTATGACTTGGCCCCGGTTCTTGACCGCTGGCCTATCTCGCTGGTCAACACTGGTTGACCCACCGGGTTGTCAAACTTCCCAAAATGACAAGCCCGTTTTCTGGCAACAGCACTTGGTGCTGGCCCAGATTCACCCCACATTCGGTGAACCCTAAACAGTGCGTGGCGCCAGCTTGCCCGTTGCTTGTGGGGCGCTGAAGGACACAATGCAAGGAGGACACTATGTCCAAAGAAGATTTGATTGAGATGCAGGGTAAGGTTGAAGAGGTTTTGCCCGATTCGCGTTACCGCGTCACGTTGGACAACGGGCACACGTTGATCGCCTACTCTGGCGGAAAAATGCGCAAAAACCACATCCGCATTCTGGCGGGTGACAAAGTGTCTTTGGAGCTTTCTCCATACGACCTCACCAAGGGCCGCATCACGTTCCGGCACTTGGAGCCGCGTTCGGGCGGTTCCAGCGCTCCGCCGCCAGCACAGCGCCGCAAACCACGGTAACCACCACAAAAAAAGCCAAGAATTCTTGGCTTTTTTTGTTTCAGTTGGGGGCAGCCATATGTCTCCACACAGTCCTGCCTTTGCTCGCTTTGTCCAGATCGTTCAGCACCGCCCCGTGAGCAGCCACCTCAGCTTCGTTGGCCATGAGCACCGGCAACACAAACTGGCGCAAGTCCAGCGAGGCAACACCCCCGCCCTGCAGCCCGGTGTCGGTGTGCATCTCCATCACCAAGGCATTTTGGCCGCGGGTCATGTTGATGTACACATCTGCAAGCAATTCGGCATCCAGCAAAGCACCGTGCAAGGTGCGGCCTGAATTGTCCACACCCAAACGGTCGCACAGTGCGTCCAGACCGTTGCGCTTTCCAGGGAAAAGGTCCTTGGCCATCACCAAGGTGTCTATTACCCCAGTCACGCACTGGCGGATTGGGGGTTGCCCCAGGCGCTTGAATTCTTCGTCCAGAAAACCCAGGTCGAACGGCGCGTTGTGAATGATCAGCTCAGCACCATGCAGGTAGTCCAGCAGTTGGGCGGCGACCGCCGCAAATTTGGGTTTGTCCGCCAAAAACTCGCTGGTGATGCCGTGAACCCGCAAGGCGTCTTCGTGGCTCTCGCGCTCGGGGTTGATGTAGAAATGGAGGTTGTTGCCTGTGAGCTTGCGGTTAAGCATCTCCACGCAGCCAATTTCAATGATGCGGTCGCCATCGGCCGCCGACAGGCCGGTGGTCTCAGTGTCCAGCACAATTTGGCGCATGCCTGGCCTTCAGTGGTGCTCGCGCGCGTGGTTGATGGTGTAGCGCGGAATTTCCACCGTCAAGTCGGTTTGTGCCAACACGGTTTGGCAACTCAAGCGCGACTGAGGCTCTAGGCCCCAAGCTTTGTCCAGCAGGTCTTCTTCATCTTCTGTTGCTTCATTCAAGCTGCCAAAACCTTGGCGCACCACCACATGGCAGGTGGTGCAGGCGCAGCTCATGTCGCAGGCGTGTTCAATTTCTATATCGTTGTCCAGCAGTGCTTCGCACAAAGTGGAGCCAGGCAGTGCTTTGATTTGGGCTCCAGCGGGGCACAGTTCAGGATGCGGCAATATGGTGATGGTGGGCATGTCACAGATTCTCCACGTTTTTGCCAGCCAAAGCCTGCGCAATGCTGCGGTTCATTCGCAAGGCAGCAAAGGCTTCTGTGCCTTTGGCCAAAGCATCAACTGCTGCCTCTATATCAGCGGCAACCGCGGAGGTTTGCGCCGCATCTACCTGCTTCAACAAATAGTTGATGCGATCCAGCTCCTCGCTACTCAACAGCTCGGCGTCTGCAGCCAATGCGCTTCGGGTTGCGTCCAACATGCGTTGGGCATCCACCCGGGCTTCCACCACAGCGCGCGCTTGCATGTCTTGCTGCGCGGTTGAGAAACTGTCTTGGAGCATGGCTGCAATCTGTTCATCACTCAAGCCGTAAGAGGGTTTGACGTCGATTTTGGCTTCCACACCCGAGCCCTGCTCTTTCGCACTCACGGTCAACAGGCCGTCGGCATCCACGGTAAAAGTGACCCTTATGCGGGCCGCACCTGCTGCCATGGCTGGAATGCCCCGCAGCTCAAAGCGTGCCAGACTGCGGCAGTCGACCACCATGTCGCGTTCGCCTTGCACCACGTGCAAAGCCAAAGCGGTTTGTCCGTCTTTGAAGGTGGTGAAGTCTTGGGCAAGTGCGGTTGGAATGGTGGTGTTGCGCGGCACAATCCGTTCCACCAAGCCGCCCATGGTTTCTAGGCCCAAAGAAAGCGGTATCACGTCCAACAACAGCAGGTCGCCGTCGGGGTTGTTGCCCGCCAGCTGGTTGGCTTGTATGGCCGCCCCCAAAGCCACCACCTCGTCGGGGTTGAGGTTGGTCAGGGGTTGGCGTCCAAACAACTGCTCTACCGCGCGCAACACCACGGGCATGCGAGTGGATCCGCCCACCATCACCACGCCTTTGATGTCATCTTTGCTCAACTTGGCATCCCGCAGCACGCGCTTGACGCTGACCAAGGTGCGCTGGGTCAATTCGCGGGTGGCGTTTTCAAAATCGGCATGGTGTACCGCCTTCTCAACGGTTCTGTCTTGCACGGTAGCGCGAAACACAACCGCTTGGCCGTCATCGGCGTGTTGGGACAAGGCCTCTTTGCACCGCCGACTCTCAGCCAACAGCCGAGCACGGTCTCCGGCACCCAGGGCTTGGGCTGAAATCGCACCATCTTGCTGGGCCAACACCCAATCCGCCAAGGCGCGGTCGTAGTCGTCTCCGCCCAAGGCAGAGTCACCGCCGGTGGCCATGACTTCAAAAACGCCTTGGGTCAAGCGCAGCACCGAAACATCAAAAGTGCCGCCGCCCAGGTCATAAACGGCATAAACACCCTCCGCTGCTTGGTCCAAGCCGTACGCAATTGCAGCTGCGGTGGGCTCGTTGATCAAGCGCAACACGTTCAAGCCCGCCATTTGCGCCGCATCTTTGGTGGCTTGGCGTTGCGCGTCGTCAAAATAGGCGGGCACGGTGATCACGGCACCGTACAGGTCGTCGTCAAAACTGTCCTCAGCCCTGAAACGCAATGTGGCCAAAATTTCGGCACTGACTTCGACAGGCGTTTTGTTCCCCGCCAAGGTAACGACCTCGGCCATGCCCGGGCCATCGACCACCGCATAAGGCAGACGTTGCACATGCGGCAAATCTGACAATTTGCGACCCATCAAGCGCTTGACAGAACTGATGGTGTTTTGGGGGTCGGTGACCTGCGCGGCGAGCGCATCAAAACCAATTTGGCGCCCGGACCCCGCCCCATTGGCTGTGTACCGAACCACGCTGGGCAAAATCACCCGGCCCTGTTCGTCCGGCAAACACTCTGGCACACCGTGGCGCATGGCTGCTACCAAAGAGTGGGTGGTGCCCAAGTCGATGCCAACTGCGATACGGCGCTGGTGCGGGTCAGGTGCCTGGCCGGGTTCAGATATTTGCAATAAAGCCATGTTTCAAGCGTCCAAGCGTTCAAGACGTTGGTGAATTTCGCTTACAAATTTGTCCACAAACATCAAACCACGAACGGTTTGTGCCGCAGCGCTTGGGTTGTGATCTGCGTCTATGCTTTGCTGCAGTGATTGCAGCAGTTGGGCGCGGAATTGTTGTGTGTTGGCTTGCAACTGTTCCAGGTCGGGTTCTGTGACAGCTTCTTCCAACGCTTCACGCCAAGCCATTTGCTGCATCAAAAAGTCAGTGGGCATGGCGGTGTTGTTCTCAGCGTTGATTTTTACACCCTGCTGCTCGCACCAGTATGCAGCCCGCTGCAAGGGGTTTTTCAAGCGCTGGTAGGCCTCATTGACCCGGACCGACCACTGCATGGCCACGCGTTGGGCTGCTGCCCCCTGGGTGGCAAATTTATCGGGGTGTACCTCGCGCTGCAGCTGTTTCCAGCGGGTTTCCAATGCCAGCAGGTCTATCTCGAAACCCGGCTTGACTCCCATCAGCGAAAAATCGTCGTCTTGAAGGTTCAACACCACTCAAACCCGGAAAGACTCACCACAACCGCACTTGTCCCGCTCGTTGGGGTTGTGAAAACGGAAGCCTTCATTCAGCCCTTCACGCACAAAGTCGAGCTGTGTACCGTCCAGATAAGGCAGGCTTTTGGGGTCTATCAGGACCTTGATGCCCTGGGCCTCGAACACCACGTCCTCTGGGGCCACCTCGTCAGCGTACTCGAGCTTGTAGGCCAAACCCGAGCACCCGGTGGTTTTGACGCCCAAACGCACGCCCACCCCCTTGCCCCTGCGGGCAAGGTATTTGGTCACATGTTTGGCGGCAGCCTCAGAAACGGTCACAGACATGGTGCAAATCCAGCTTCAATGAGCGTGTTTTTGTTTGTAATCACTCACAGCGGCCTTGATGGCGTCTTCTGCAAGGATGGAACAGTGGATTTTCACCGGTGGTAAGGCTAATTCTTCAGCGATCTGGCTGTTTTTGATTTCAGCTGCCTGGTCCAGTGTTTTGCCCTTGACCCATTCGGTTACCAAGGAACTCGAGGCAATGGCAGAACCACAGCCGTAGGTCTTGAAGCGTGCGTCTTCAATCACGCCGGTTTGGGGGTTCACCTTGATTTGCAGTTTCATCACGTCGCCGCAAGCTGGGGCGCCGACCATGCCGGTGCCCACGGTGTCGTCGCCTTTTTCAAAGCTGCCGACGTTGCGGGGGTTTTCGTAATGGTCAATGACTTTGTCTGAATATGCCATGATGTTTCTCCGATGGTTGCGCAGTCAGTGGGCCGCCCACTGGATGGTGGACAGGTCGATGCCGTCTTTGTACATCTCCCACAAAGGCGAGAGTTCGCGCAGTTTGGCCACGTTGTCTTTGATGGACGCAATGGCGTAGTCGATTTCTTCTTCGGTGGTCCAGCGGCCTATGGTCATGCGCAGGCTGCTGTGGGCCAGCTCGTCGCTGCGACCCAAGGCCCGCAACACGTAGCTGGGCTCCAAACTGGCCGAGGTACAAGCCGAACCACTGGACACTGCCAGACCTTTGATGCCCATGATCAAGGATTCGCCCTCAACATAGTTGAAGCTCATGTTCAGGTTGTGCGGCACGCGGCGCGTGGCATGCCCGTTGAGGAACGACTCCTCGATTTGCGACAAGCCTGCCATCAGGCGATCATGCAGGGCCTGAATGCGCGGCAATTCGGTGTGCATTTCGGCTTTGGCAATGCGATAGGCCTCGCCCATGCCCACGCATTGGTGGGTGGGCAAGGTGCCCGAGCGCATGCCACGTTCGTGGCCACCGCCATGCATTTGCGCTTCCAGGCGAATGCGAGGCTTGCGACGCACAAACAGCGCGCCTATGCCTTTGGGGCCGTAGGTTTTGTGCGAGGTCAGGCTCATCAAATCAATGGGCAGGGATTTGAGGTCGATATCAACACGGCCCGTGGCCTGCGCGGCGTCCACATGGAAAATCACACCCTTTTCGCGGCAAATGGTGCCAATGGCCGCAACGTCTTGAACCACACCGATTTCGTTGTTCACGAACATCACGCTGGCCAAAATGGTGTCGGGCCGAATGGCGGCTTTGAACACATCCAGGTTCAGCAGCCCATCGGCCTGCACGTCCAGGTAGGTGACTTCAAAACCTTGGCGTTCCAGTTCGCGCATGGTGTCGAGCACCGCTTTGTGCTCGGTTTTGACGGTGATGAGGTGTTTGCCCTTGCCCTTGTAAAAGTGGGCGGCACCTTTGATGGCCAAGTTGTTGGATTCGGTGGCGCCACTGGTCCAAACGATTTCGCGGGGGTCGGCTCCAATCAAGTCGGCCACCTGCTCACGGGCCACCTCGACCGCCTTTTCTGCTTCCCAGCCCCAAGCGTGGCTGCGCGAGGCGGGGTTGCCAAAATGCTCGTACAACCACGGCACCATTTTGTCCACCACGCGTGGGTCGCATGGGTTGGTGGCGCTGTAGTCCATATAAATTGGGAAATGGGGTGTGCTCATGACGATCGGCCTGATTGGGCTGGATTGCTTGATGGAATTACTTGCTGGCGATGGCGCCCAGGGCAAACACCGAATTGGGTGCGTTCACGCGAATGGGCTTGACCACGGGTGCGGACGATATGGCGCGTTTGATGAGCGGCGCACTGTCAACCACCATGCCCTTGGCCAACTGCTCATCAACCAGGGTCTGCAGCGATATGGAACTCAGAAACTCCACCATTTTGTTGTTGAGTGCCGCCCAAAGTTCATGGGTCATGCACCGGCTGTCACCGTGGCAATTTTCTTTGCCCCCGCACTGGGTGGCGTCAATCGGCTCATCCACAGAAACAATGATGTCCGCCACCGATATATCGGAGGCTTTGCGGCCCAGCGTGTAGCCACCTCCAGGCCCACGGGTGGACTCTACCAAATCGTGCCGCCGAAGTTTGCCAAACAACTGTTCCAGGTAAGACAAGGAAATTTGTTGCCGCTGGCTGATGGCCGCCAGAGTCACCGGGCCGCTGGTCTGGCGCAAGGCCAGGTCAATCATGGCGGTAACGGCAAAACGACCCTTGGTGGTAAGACGCATAACTGACTCCGGTACATGGAGGGTTACAGCCAAAAACTATATTCCGACTGTTTTGGTCGATTATACCGAAAGCCCGACTCTTTTGATCAACTATATTGCAGCCCTTCAAGTCAAGGCAGCCTGGTCGGTGGGCAAGGAGTCGTCAAAACCTTGCTCCAGCTTGAAGGAGAAAGTCACGCTGGTGCCGGGTTGGGTCGAGGCAATATCCACCTGCGCGCCAATTTTGGCGGCTCGTAAACGTATGTTGCCCAGCCCGCGCCCCCCCGAAATGGCATCTCCCTTGGTAGGGGATAAGCCCACGCCGTCATCTCGAATGGACAAATAAACAACTCCAGCATCGCGCCAAGTGCGCACAGTGACGTTTTCTGCATTGGCGTGCTTGATCACGTTGGCGAACACCTCTTGCAGGCAGCGGAACAGGTGCATCACACCACGGGAGTCCAGGTGCTCCAGTGCTGGAACCTCTTGCACCTGCCAATTGAGTGTTATGCCGGCAGCCTCCAGAGCTGGGGAAATACGGCGGCGCAAAGTACCCAGGATGGTGGGAAGGTCTCCGTCCATGGGTTCGAGCGAGTCTAGCGTCATGCGAAGTTCTTCTAAGGCATGCTGCAACATGTCTGCCACCAGATTGGGGGCCATGCGGTCGCCGCTGCGCACCACATTGAGCGCCTGCACCAATTGGCTTCCCAGCCCATCGTGCATATCGCGCATCAGGCGGCGGCGCTCACCTTCCAGCGTTCTTTGTTTGTCTGACAAAGACAACTGGTCAAAGGCCAACATGAGCTCGCTCTCCCGGGCAATCACCCGTTTGGCCAAGGTTTCGTTGAGGCGCTGCACCTCACTGACAGCATGTATCGACCTTTTTACCAGCAGCCACCCAAAAGTGAACATCAAAGCCAGGCTGCCCAGGGCCATCCAGCGTATGTCGGCGTCCCCCGGGAAATTGAGCTGCACCACGGCGAAATCGCGCAGGCCAGTGCACAAGGTAAAAACAGCCACCACCATCACGGTTTTGTGGTCTTCATCGGTGCGTTGGCTTTTTCGGGCCTTGTAAATCACCTGGCCCAACATTTGCAGCCCAACTGTGGCCAACAAACCCGCCCAGATACGGTAGAGGTTGTAGTCCTGCAAAACCAGGGTCAAGACCATCCACAAAGGCCCGACCAGCAATATGCCATACGACAGAAAACGGCCCCACTGAAGGCGGTAGCCAAACAAGTGCTCAATGAACAAGAACAAAAAACCACAATAGAGTGTGAACGAAACCCGGTGCGCCAAGAAATAGACTTCGTAGGGCATGTGTGGATGCACCAGCACAGACAGCACCAGGCGCACAAAGTGCGCAACCAGCATGGCGGCAAGCAAGGCAAACAGGCGCTCACGCAGGTGCCACCACATAAAAACGGCCATCAATGCCATCAACATGCTGGCCATCGCCATCATCCAGGTGCCAGTGACCTGCCATCCGAAAAGAGCGTCGTAGCGGGGTTGCAGTTGTTCGTAAGTGCCCAGCTGCAAGGGCCACAAGCCGCTTCTTTCCAGCAGCTGCCCCCGCACTTCCAAAGTGATCAAGTTGTCTGCCGGGTGCGCCTTGAGCAAGGGGCCGGGCAGCTGGACCAAGTACGGCAACCAGGCGGCATTGACCGTGCTGTCAACCGGCTCATACCACCCCACTTGGTAGACCTCGGCACCGTTGAGCAGCAGCCTGAACCGGGTGCCGATACGCGGCAACAAAATCCCAAAATGGGCCGACTCGGCGCTCGTGTAGGACAGCGATTCCGGCCAGGCAATTGTGTAATTCACGTGCTCACGCCACGCCGCAGCTTCGTCGTCCAATATGTGCGGCAAAGCGACTTTGCGTTGAGCAACGCCCGGGGTATCGGGCAGGTTGGCGAAAGCTGATTGAATGATTTGGGTGTTGCTGCCCACAACCCCGGGCAAAGAGACCCGGTACAAACCCACCAACAACAGGCCCAGCAAACATGCCAGCCAAATGTAGGCAGGAACCCGGTTGAGCAAGCGGGTCAAATCAAACCCCGCTCTTGCGCCACCTTTACCACCTGAACGCGTGTGTGAACGGCGAGCTTGCGGTACAGGTTTTTGATGTGGGTGCTCACGGTGGCCACGCCTATGCCCAGGCGATTGGCTATTTCTTTGTTCACATAGCCCTGCGCCACCAGCTTCAAAACATCCACCTCGCGGTCGGACAATTCCACTGGAATACCATTTTGCCCAAAGTCAACGCCGCCACCAGCCAGCGCGGGGCTGCGAAACTGCTTCAGCAGCATGCGGGCGAGCAAAGGCGAAATGGGCGCGCCGCCTTCTCGTACTTGTTCAATCGCCTCAACCAGTTCTTGGCTGCTGCAGCCCTTGAGCACATAACCTGTGGCGCCCGACTGCAGGGCATTGATCAGGCGCGACTCGTCGCCGAATACAGTGAATACCAGCAGCTCCGCTTCCGGGCGGGCAACCGAAAGCATTTGCAGCAAATCTTCTCCGCGACCGTCGGGCAGGCCCAGGTCGACCAAAAACACATCGGCAATGCTGTGGGGCGCTACCACCGAAGCGTGTGCAAATGTGGACGAATCACCCACCAAACGCCAATGCGGCCGGGCGCGCAAAGATTCCTCTACAAAATGCAGAATGGTTCGATCGTCTTCAATCAGGTAGAGGCGGACAACATCGGGCATGTCCCATTCTCCGGGAAATTACGCCCCTGGAGCCTCCCCTAAATGGGGGAGGCTAGCCAAATCAAGCCGCCGGCCGCAACACCACCACATTGTCGGAACCGTGTGCGCCCAGCACCTGGTCTTTTAGGCGACCCAGTTGGTCCCGCACGCGGGCAGCCTGCTCAAATTCGAGGTTGCGCGCATGTTCCAGCATCAGTTTTTCAAGCCGCTTGATTTCTTTGGCCAAGTCTTTTTCGCTCATGTCCTGAATTTCGGCCAAGTGTTGCTGGGCTTGCGCCAGCTTGGCGGCCTCTTCGCCGGCCTTTTCGCTGTAAACACCGTCTATCAAGTCTTTGATGCGCTTGACCACCCCGCGCGGTGTGATGCCGTGCGCCTCATTGAAGGCAATTTGCTTGTTGCGCCGACGCTCGGTTTCGCCGATGGCACGCTTCATCGAATCGGTGACACGATCGGCGTACAAAATGGCGCGGCCGTTGAGGTTACGGGCTGCGCGACCTATGGTTTGGATCAACGAGCGCTCGGACCGCAAAAAACCTTCCTTGTCAGCATCCAGAATCGCCACCAGGCTCACTTCAGGAATGTCCAACCCCTCGCGCAACAGGTTGATGCCCACCAGCACATCGAATGTGCCCAGGCGCAGGTCGCGCAAAATTTCAACGCGTTCCACCGTGTCAACGTCGCTGTGCAGGTAACGCACCTTGACGCCGTTCTCGGTGAGGTAGTCCGTCAGCTGCTCGGCCATACGTTTGGTCAGGGTGGTGATCAACACCCGCTCGTTCTTCTCCACCCGTGTGCGAATTTCTTGCAGTACGTCATCAACCTGGTGGGCGGCTGGGCGAACTTCCACCTGCGGGTCCACCAAGCCGGTGGGGCGCACCACCTGTTCCACCACTTGGCCGCTGTGTTCCTGTTCGTAGGCCGCCGGTGTGGCAGACACAAAAACGCACTGCCGCACCTTGGTCTCGAATTCCTCAAACTTCAAAGGCCGGTTGTCCAGCGCACTGGGCAGGCGGAACCCATATTCCACCAAAGTGGTTTTGCGGGCTCGGTCGCCGTTGTACATGCCACCCAGTTGGCCAATCATCACGTGGCTTTCGTCCAGAAACATCAGCGCGTCGCCCGGCAGGTAGTCGGTCAGCGTGCTGGGGGCTTCGCCCGGGGCGCTGCCTGCCAGGTGCCGGCTGTAGTTCTCAATGCCTTTGCAGTGCCCCACTTCGCTCAACATTTCTAGGTCAAACCGGGTGCGTTGCTCCAGCCGCTGGGCCTCAACCAACTTGCCCATGCCCACCAGCTCCTTGAGGCGTTGGTCCAGCTCGACTTTGATGCTTTCAACCGCGTTCAACACCTGCTCGCGCGGCGTTACGTAATGGCTGCTGGGGTAAACGGTAAAGCGTGGAATCTTTTGCTTGATTCGCCCGGTCAGGGGGTCAAACAGTTGCAAAGTTTCCACCTCGTCGTCAAACAGCTCTATGCGGATGGCCAGCTCGGAGTGTTCTGCAGGGAACACGTCGATCGTGTCACCGCGCACGCGGAACTTGCCACGCGAAAAGTCTTGTTCGTTGCGCTGGTACTGCATGCGCACCAGTTGGGCAATCA
>JBDKEX010000055.1:0-7552 GCA_039798985.1 Pseudomonadota bacterium
TGAAGCTGTTTGCCACTTTGGGGGACTACCTGCCCCCAGGTGCAAAGTTCAACCAGATAGAGGTTGATTTGGCCGAGGGCGATACCGTTGCGGCGGTGATTGAACGTTACGCGCTGCCGCCCAAATTCGTGCACTTGGTGTTGGTCAATGGGGTGTACGTGAGCGCAGAAGCCCGCGCTGGCAAGGCGTTGATCGAAGGCGATGCGTTGGCTATTTGGCCGCCAATTGCTGGAGGCTGAGCAGGTGCAGCAGCATTATTCCGCAAGCTTTGAGCGCGACATGGCTTGCACCGAAGCGGAATGGCTGCGTTGGTTCCCATTGGCTGTGGGCGACCACCCGTGGGTTTGGATGGGCCCCCGCCTGTGCGAGGGTGACGGCGATCCCGCGTGGGAGGGCAGTGCGCGCGTGGACTTGCCCAACGGCTATTTGCTGGTGGGTTGGCACGCCTTGCCGCCGCGTGTGATTGCCTTGCTGAAAATCCCAAGAATCAAGGTTTATTACCGTTTTGAAGGGGTGGCAGAGGCTGACCGCAACCGTTTTATGAGGCGGTTCGATTTGCACACCCAGCGCGGTGGCGGCTGAGTCTGAGGGGTTGCCCCAGAGCCCACAACACACCTGAAAGCCGCCTTTGGGGCCTTACATGCCCGCGTAGTTGGGGCCGCCACCGCCCTCGGGCGTGACCCATACGATGTTTTGGGTGGGGTCCTTGATGTCGCAGGTTTTGCAATGCACGCAGTTCTGCGCATTGATCACCAGTTGGTCGGCCCCATCTTTGTTGACGAATTCATACACGCCGGCCGGGCAATAGCGGCTTTCGGGGCCTGCGAACTGGGCCAAGTTCACCTTCACGGGCACACCGGCGTCTTTGAGCGTGAGGTGGGCGGGCTGGTTCTCTTCGTGGTTGGTGTTGCTGACAAACACGCTGCTCAAGCGGTCGAAGGTGATGACACAGTCGGGCTTGGGGTAGCTGATTTGTGGCATTTCGGCCGCCGGGCGCAGCTTGGTGTGGTCTTTGGCCGTGTTGTGCAAGGTCCAGGGCGGCGTGGCCACGCCGACTTTGGGCAGGAACCAGTGCTCCACCCCGGTCATGAGCTTGCCCATGAGGGGGCTTTTTTTGAACCAGTTCTTGAAGTTGCGGTAGGTCCACAGTTCTTCGTGCAGCCAGCTGGCTTTGAATCCGGTCTCGAAAGCGGTGAGTTCGTCGCCCTGGCGGCCAGCGGCCACCGCCTCATAGGCCGCATCGGCGCACAGCATGCCGCTCTTGATGGCGGCGTGGCTGCCTTTGATGCGTGCGGCGTTCAAAAAGCCCGCATCACAACCCACCAGCGCGCCCCCCGGGAACACGGTTTTGGGCAAAGCCTGGGGCGTGCCGTTGTTCAGGGCGCGCGCGCCGTAAGACAGGCGCTTACCGCCCTCAATGTGGGCCTTGATGCTGGGGTGGGTTTTCCAGCGCTGCATTTCCTCGAACGGGCTCATCCACGGGTTTTCGTAGTCCAACCCAATGACGTAGCCCAGCGTGACTTTGTTGCCTTCCAGGTGGTACAGAAAGCCGCCACCAAAGGCGGTGTCGTTCAGGGGCCAACCGGCGGTGTGCACCACCAGGCCGGGCTTGGCTTGGGCGGCCGGGATTTCCCAGAGTTCTTTGATGCCAATGGCAAAGGTCTGCGCGTCTTTACCGTCATCGAGTTTGAATTTTTCGATGATCTGTTTGCCCAAGTGGCCGCGTGCGCCCTCTGCGAACACGGTGTACTTGGCGTGCAGCTCCATGCCAATTTGAAAGGCATCGGTGGGCGCGCCGTCTTTGCCCAAGCCCAGGTGGCCGGTGGCCACGCCTTTGACCGAACCGTCTTGGGTGTAGAGCACCTCAGCAGCGGCAAAGCCAGGGAAAATTTCCACCCCCAGGGCCTCGGCTTGCTCGCCCAGCCACTTGGTGACGGCGCCCAGGCTGATGACGTAGCAGCCGTGGTTGTCGAAGTTGCGCGGCATCAGCCAATCGGGGGTGCGGGTGGCGCCGGTTTCGCTCAGCAACAGCAAGTCGTCGCCGGTGACCGGTTGGTTCAGTGGGGCTCCCAGCTCTTTCCAGTTGGGGAACAGCTCGGTGATGGCGCGCGGGTCCATGACGGCGCCGGACAGAATGTGTGCGCCGGGTTCCGAGCCTTTTTCCAGCACGCACACGTTGATCTCGCTGCCTTTCTCAGCCGCCAGCTGCTTCAGGCGGATGGCGGTGGACAAGCCCGCAGGCCCACCCCCCACAACGACCACGTCGTATTCCATGGATTCGCGTGGACCGTGCTGCTCAAGGAGAATGTCTGGGGTGCGCATGGAAGGGGTCTCTCAGGTACGTTTGATGTTTGTAATTTACCGTTCCTGCCCGAAAGCTGACGGCAAGCTGTCTTGATGGCGACGAATTTTAGTGCCCAAGCGTGGACAATGCCCACTGAAACACCAACATTTGGCCCCTTTTTGGGGACTTGGATCACATGGCATACACAATTGATTTGGCGGGGCGCGTGGCTTTGGTCACTGGCGCTTCAAGTGGGCTGGGTGCGCAGTTTGCCCGCACTTTGGCCAAGGCAGGAGCGGCTGTTGTGCTGGCAAGCCGCCGCACCGACAAGCTGCAAGATTTGCGCGCACACATAGAAGCCGAAGGCGGCGACGCCCATGTGGTGGCCTTGGATGTGACCGACAGAACCTCGATTGAGGCAGCTGTGGCGCATGCCGAAACCGAGGTCGGTGCCATCGATATTTTGGTCAACAACTCTGGGGTCAGCGTCACCCAGCGCCTGCAAGATGTGACCGAAGCCGATTACGACTTTGTGATGGACACCAACCTGCGCGGCGCTTTTTTTGTGGCCCAAGCGGTGGGCAAGCGCATGTTGGCGCGGGCCAAAGGGGCCGCACCGGGCACCTATGTGGGCGGGCGCATCATCAACATATCGTCCATGGCGGGGCTCAAGGTGTTGCCGCAAATTGGGGTGTACTGCATGAGCAAGGCCGCCGTTATTCAAATGACCAAGGCGTTTGCGGTTGAATGGGGCAAGTACGGCATCAACGTCAACGCCATTTGCCCGGGCTACATCGACACCGAAATCAACCACCACCACTGGCAAACCGAGCAGGGGCAAAAGCTGGTGAACATGCTGCCGCGCAAGCGCATTGGCTCGGCGGCCGACCTGGACGCGGTGTTGATGATGCTGGCGAGCAACGAAAGCCATTTTGTGAACGGCGCCGTTATTGCCGCCGACGACGGATTTGCCTTGTAAGGGTGTTATGAAACTGGCTGTACCCGAGGAAAAAACCCTGATTCACAGCATGACCGTTCCCATTCGTTGGGGCGACATGGACGCCATGGGGCATGTGAACAACACCATATATTTCCGCTACATGGAAATAGGCCGCTTGCAGTGGATGATGGAGGCTGATGTGCCTGCCAACCCCCAAGGCGAAGGGCCGGTGATCGTCAATGCGTTTTGCAACTTCATCAAGCAGCTGGAATTCCCGGGGGAGGTGCTGTTGAACACCTATGTGGGCGATGTGGGGCGCAGTTCTTTTGACACCTACCACATGTTGGCCCGTGCCGATGACCCCAATACGGTTTATGCGAATGGTGGCGCTACGGTGGTTTGGGTGAATCTTCCTCTGCAAAAATCAGCCCCTTTGCCCAGCCATTTGCTGGAATTGCTCGGGCGCTGAAGGCGGTCCTTTTGGAAATTCATGGGCTGGCGACAGGCAAAACGGCAGCCCCTTGTGCTCTGCCATCTGCCACACCGCCCCGGGTGGCAGATGGCAAAACGCCTTACTTGGGCAGCACCACGCTGTCAATCCTGTCAATTCCGCTTACCTTGACGGCTTGGTGGCGGTCAGCGAACGCCTGGGGGCTTGGATTGAAGCGGCACAGCAGCAGGGCGACCTGAGCGCCGATGTGCCCCCGATCGTGGTGCTTTACACCTTGTACGCGCGGGCCTGCGATCCGGTATTGGGTTTCCTCAAGGGCACCGGGCAGTTCACTGACGAGCAAATCCTGGACTGGGTGGTGGGAACTTGCTTCAGCGGCCTGCAGTCACGTTGAGGGCGGTGTGTGGCTGGCACCTGCAGCCAAACCCAAGGCTTCGTCCAGTTTCCGCTGGATCTCGGTTTCGATGCGGTTGCTGTAGGCCGACAACAAAAAGCCCAATTGCGCCTCCAGTGTCAACTCCGTGGGCGTTGCGGTGACCCGCCCCGACACACCCGGCCGCGAGAAGCTGATGGTGTCTGCGTCCCCTCGCTGCTGGCGTTCGCAGCTCAGCCCAAATCGGCTTTGCGCATCATTCAGCCAGCGATCGGTCAGTGCCTTCAGCGCCGAGGGCGCCAATGTGTGGGTCCGACGTATGGAGATGTTGGCCATAGGCGTCCTGAAGGGTTAATTCGTTATAAAAGAGGCTGGTCCGGCAGGGGCCGGTTGTAACCTCACCACAGGATGATCGATATGAGCGACGAACAATTTGACAAAGGCTTGGCCACGCGCAAAAAGGTGATGGGCGAGGCGTTTGTGGCCCAGGCTTTTGGCAACATGACAGACTTTACCGCGCCCTTGCAACACCATATCACGCGAGCGGCGTGGGGCGATGTTTGGCAACGCGACGGGCTCGATCTCAAAACCCGCAGTTTGGTGACGGTGGCCATGCTGACCGCGTTGGGTCGGCAAAACGAACTCAAAGGCCACGTGCGCGGGGCGCTGAACAATGGGGCCACAGTGCAA
Source organism: Pseudomonadota bacterium (assembly GCA_039798985.1). Classification (GTDB taxonomy): domain Bacteria; phylum Pseudomonadota; class Gammaproteobacteria; order Burkholderiales; family Burkholderiaceae_C; genus JBDKEX01. The sequence goes on from JBDKEX010000055.1 coordinate 4,739, forward strand.
GAAATTCAGGAAGTGCTGTTGCACGCCACGGTTTATTGCGGCGTGCCCACTGCGGTGGAGGCTTTCCGCAGTGCTGCAGAGGTGGTGGGCGGTGCGCCTGTCGCTGCGCCGATTCCGCCCTCAATTTGAAGTGGGTTTGTCGGACTGCTCGGCTGCCTGGCTGCGCAGCCGGGCCAAGCCGCTGCGAAACGCTTCGGCGTCGCCGTGCTCAAAAAAACGCGGGTAATGCGAGTGGCTGCCCCGCACCCGCCGGGCATGTTTTATGGGGCACCAGTACTGTTCGGTGCGCGCGGCAATTTCGCGAGCGTAAGCCAACACGCCATTGCCATACGAGCAATAAAAGCAGTTGAACTTTTCGATCAGGTTCAAATAGGGCAGGGTGCTGCGGTCAAACACCAGGAAGTCTGCGCGCTTCACTTTGGGAATGCCATAAACCGGGAAACACACCGCCTGGTACAAACTCATAAAAAAATCCAGGCACAAAAACGCCAACCAACCGCTGTAAATGACCGGCGCGGTCAGCACCACGGTCCAACGACTGCTGCGCAAATAACGCCACACCCCCACCTTGTGCTGCCTTTGCAGGTCCAGGAATTGTTCAGCCAAGTGCTCGCGTTGTTGCGCCCACTGTGCTCTGAGCTCGCTGTACTCCCGCTCCACCTCGTCTTCGAGCGTTTGGATGCGGCCCAACAAGTCTTCAATAGAGGGGTGCATGGTGAATAAACCTCTGGTTTAACCCACCACCAGTTTGTGAACCAAGTCCACCGAACTGCTGGCTTGGTATTTGCGCAACAAGCGTGCGCGGTAAATTTCAACCGTGCGCGGGCTGATGCCAAGTGTTTTCCCAATTTCCTTGGCGGTCAAGCCCTGCATCACCAGCGTGGCCACTTCGCGTTCACGGGCGGTCAGTTCGGCCTTCACGGGCCGGTGCGAACTCAAATCCTCAAAGGTCCAGATGCCTGCGGCGTGTGGGTCCTGCGGGGCCAGGGCCCGGCCGGTAACGTGGCACCAAAAGGTTTGGTTTTTGAAGCGGCCATCCACCCGCTTCATGATCCGGTCGTCGGCATACGACCCGCCCGCGTTCAGCAGCGGCACCAGCCGCTCACCGATGCGTTCGTACTCGTCGGCGCTGGGGTACAAAATCTTGAACGATTGCCCCACCAACTGGTCCCGGCTCGCGCCAAACATCTCGCAAACCGCTTGGTTGCAGTCCACCATGGTGCGGTGGCTGGACAGCACCATGCCCACCGGTGCCAGGTCAAAAGCCAGGCGGTAGTCGACCGGGCCGCTGCTGTGGGGGGCGATGGCGTGCATCATTTGGGTTCGGCTTGGGGTTGGTCTTTAGGCAAAACTACGTATGCCATTACGTAGTATCGTAGGGTTTTTACCTCAACAGGAGTTCAGACGCATGAACAAGGTGTACCCCAGCGCGGCAGCAGCACTCGAAGGCGTGGTGGCTGACGGGCAACTCATAGCCGTGGGCGGCTTCGGCCTGTGCGGCATCCCGGAGGCGTTGATCGACGCTTTGCGCGACAGTGGGGTAAAAAACCTCACCGCCATTTCCAACAACGCCGGTGTGGACGGCTTTGGCTTGGGCAAGCTGCTCGAAACCCGCCAGATCAAGAAAATGATTTCGTCCTACGTGGGCGAAAACAAAGAGTTCGAGCGCCAATACCTGGCCGGTGAACTGGAACTGGAATTCACCCCCCAAGGCACGCTGGCCGAAAAGCTGCGCGCGGGCGGGGCAGGCATTCCGGCTTTCTACACCAAAACCGGGGTGGGCACCCTGGTGGCCGAGGGCAAAGAGCTGCGCGACTTCAACGGCGAAACCTACGTGATGGAGCACGCCCTGTTCCCCGAGGTGGCGCTGATCAAGGCCGATGTGGCCGATATGTCGGGGAACTTGCGTTTCAACAAGACGGCCCGCAACTTCAACCCCGCTGCAGCCACCGCTGGCAAGGTGTGCATTGTGGAAGTGGAACGCGTGGTGGCCACAGGTGACATTGCCCCCGACGACGTGCACCTGCCCGGCATTTACGTGCACCGCATTGTGGTGAACGCCACCCCCGAAAAGCGCATTGAAAAGCGCACCACCCGCGATCGCAAATAAGGAGCAAAAAAACATGGCCTGGACCCAAGACCAAATGGCTGCCCGCGCGGCCCAAGAACTGCAAGACGGCTTTTACGTCAACCTTGGCATTGGCATTCCCACCCTGGTGGCCAACCACGTGCCCGACCACATTGAGGTGTGGCTGCAAAGCGAAAACGGCATGTTGGGCATTGGCCCCTTCCCCTACGACGACGAAGTAGACGCCGACCTGATCAACGCGGGCAAGCAAACCGTGACCACGATCAAAGGCTCGTCCATTTTTGGCAGCGACCAGTCGTTCGCCATGATCCGGGGCGGCAAGATCAACCTGTCCATACTGGGGGCCATGCAAGTGACGGCCACTGGCGATCTGGCCAATTGGATGATTCCGGGCAAGATGGTCAAAGGCATGGGCGGCGCCATGGATTTGGTGGCCGGCGTCAAGCGGGTGATCGTGCTGATGGAGCACGTGGCCAAGAAAAAAGACGGCACCGAGGACCTGAAAATTTTGCCCCAATGCACCTTGCCCTTGACCGGCAAAGGTGTGGTGGATCGCATTGTCACTGACCTGGGTGTGATGGATGTGACACCTGAGGGCCTGAAGCTGGTGGAGTTGGCCGAAGGCGTGACACGTGAGTTGATTCAGTCCAAAACAGGTGTGCCGCTGTTGTAATTTGGCGGGCCACAGGGCGGGGCAGGCGTTCAGCCTGCCCGTTTTTATACTT
>JBDKEX010000056.1:0-3348 GCA_039798985.1 Pseudomonadota bacterium
ACCTGTTGCTGGCCTACCACCACCCTTCGCAACCGTTGCAGCTGGACCCGAACCGGTACGAAATGCTGACCTTGGGCCAAGAGGTGCTGCTGCCCTATGTGCGCCCCGACCTGCAAGGGCAAGCCACCCACCGATTGCCCGGTGCGGCGGCGCACCCGGTGCCGTTTTTGGCCTACGCGCCGGGCGCCTACCTGGGCCGGGTGGTCGAATGGGCTATCAAGCAGTTTTCGTCGCCCGTGCACTTGCAGGCCATGTACGAAACGGACATGTCCGAAAGCCTGAAAGCCATGGCCATAGAAGGGCATGGGGTGGCGTTTTTGCCCACCAGTTCGGTGCGCCAGGCCCTGCGCGACGGGAGGCTGGTCGACGCATCGCCGCCCGGCATTTTTTTTGGCGCAACGCTCGAGATCCGGCTTTACCGCGAAAAACCCCAGCCCGGCAAAGGCAAAACCATGGCGCACAGCCTCTGGGACTTGTTGGCATCCAATTTGCTCAAGCCTGACACATAGGCGTCAATGCACCGCTCTTGTGCGGATTAACCCCAGTGGCAGGCCGGCGCCGGCGGCCTAGAATCTTTTTTTCGTTTGGTCAATCCACATTTGCTGAAAAGGAATGCTTCATGAAGCGACACATTTGGGCTGCGGCCTTCACCTTGTTGGCTGCCGGTATGGTGCATGCGCAAGCCAATGACACGTTGGCCAAAATCAAATCCAGTGGCAGCGTGTCACTGGGTGTGCGCGAGTCTTCAGGCTTGAGCTACACCCTGGGCAACGGCAAGTTTGTGGGGTTCCACACCGAAATGGGCGAGCGCATTTTGGCGGACCTGCAAAAGCAATTGGGTTTGGCCAAGCTCGAAATCAAGTACCAACCCGTCACCTCCCAAAACCGCATTCCCTTGGTGCAAAACGGCACGGTGGATCTGGAGTGCGGCTCCACCACCAACAACGCGGCCCGGCAAAAAGATGTTTCTTTTGCCATCACCACCTATGTTGAGGAAGTTCGCACGGCGGTCAAGGCCAATTCAGGCATCAACTCGATTGCCGATTTGAAGGACCGCAGTGTGGCCACCACCACCGGTACCACCTCGGTGCAAACCCTGCGCAAGCACGAGCGAGCCAACGGCATTGACTTCAAGGAAGTGTTTGGCAAAGACCACGCCGACAGCTTTTTGTTGCTCGAGTCCGGGCGTGCAGATGCCTTTGTGATGGACGGCTCCATTTTGGCGGGCAACATTTCCCGAGCCAAAAACCCAGCGGATTTCAAAATCGTGGGCGAAGTGCTGAGCGTGGAGCCCATTGCCTGCATGCTGCGCAAAGACGATCCAGCCTTCAAGAAGGCAGTTGACGACAGCATCAAACGCCAAATTGCCGATGGGTCCCTGGCCAAGCTGTACGACAAGTGGTTCCTGCAGCCCACCCCGCCCACCAACACCAAAGTGGGTTTGCCGATGTCGGAAGCCACCAAGGCTGCTTGGGCCAACCCCAATGACAAGCCAATGGAAGACTACGCCAAAAAATAAGTTTTGCGGCGCGCAGGTGCACCCCTTGGCGCTTTGGGGCCCAAGGGGTTTTTCGTTGGTGCTTGATGCGAGGAATACACCATGGGTTGGGATTGGCAAGTGTTCTGCGAAGACACGATCTCTCGCGAGGCCGGCAGCAGTTGTTTCGGCCAAGGCGGTGACATCACTTACCTCGACTGGATGCTGTCAGCCTGGGGTTGGACGGTGTCGGTTTCATTGCTGGCCCTGATTTTGGCCTTGGTGGTGGGAGCGGTGGTGGGCACCTTGCGTACCCTGCCCAATTCGCCCTGGGTGGTGCGCTTGGGCAACGCATGGGTGGAGTTGTTTCGCAACATTCCCTTGTTGGTGCAAATTTTTCTTTGGTACCACGTGTTGCCGGCGCTGTTTCCCGCCCTGAAGGCGGTTCCAGGGTTTGTGCTGGTGGTGTTGGGCTTGGGGCTTTTTACCTCGGCGCGCATTGCCGAACAGGTTCGCTCGGGCATTCAGGCCTTGCCCCGTGGGCAACGCTACGCCGGCATGGCTCTGGGCCTCACCATGCCCCAGTACTACCGCTACGTGCTGCTGCCCATGGCGTTTCGCATCATCGTTCCGCCGCTCACCAGCGAGATGATGAACATCTTCAAAAATTCTTCGGTGGCGTTTGCGGTTTCGGTGGCCGAACTCACCATGTTTGCCATGCAAGCCCAAGAGGAAACGTCCCGGGGCATCGAGGTGTATTTGGCCGTCACCGGCCTCTACGTGGTCTCAGCATTTGCCATCAACCGCATCATGGCTTTCGTTGAAAAGCGCTCGCGCATTCCGGGCTATGTGGTGGCAGGCGGGGCGGGGGGGCACTGACCATGTTGAGCAACTTCGATTGGTCTTTCTACAACTGGGGGCTGTTCCAAAACTTTGTGCTCAAAGGGTTGGGGTTCAGTGTTGTGTTGACGCTGGTGGCCACCTTGGGCGGCATTTTGTTTGGCACCGTGCTGGCACTGATGCGTTTGTCGGACAAAAAATGGCTGGACTTGCCCGCCACCATTTATGTCAACGGCATGCGCAGCATTCCCTTGGTCATGGTGATTTTGTGGTTCTTCTTGCTGGTGCCGTTTCTGATTGGGCGGCCCATTGGGGCGGAACTTTCAGCCGTGATCACCTTTGTGGCTTTCGAGGCCGCCTATTTCAGCGAAATCATGCGCGCGGGCATCCAGTCCATTCCGCGTGGGCAGGTGTTTGCGGGCATGGCCCTGGGCATGACCTACGGCCAGAACATGAAGCTGGTGGTGCTGCCCCAGGCGTTTCGCAACATGTTGCCAGTGCTGCTCACCCAAACCATCATCCTGTTTCAAGACACCTCGTTGGTTTACGCGATTGGTGCTTACGACATGCTCAAGGGCTTTGAAGTGGCTGGCAAGAACTTTGGCCGGCCAATTGAGGCCTATTTGATGGCCGCCGCGCTCTACTTTGCCATTTGCTACGCGCTGTCCTCATTGGTCAAACGCCTGCATCAAAAAATTGCCATCATCCGCTGAACCGGTTTCCGGAGGTTTTTTCATGATCGAACTCAAAAACGTGTCCAAGTGGTACGGCTCCGTGCAGGTGCTCAACGGTTGCTCCACCACCATTCAAAAAGGCGAAGTGGTGGTGGTCTGCGGCCCATCGGGTTCTGGCAAGTCCACCCTAATCAAAGCCATCAACGCGCTCGAGCCCATACAGCAGGGCGAAATCTATGTGGATGGCCAAGCAGTTCACGACCCGAAAACCAACCTGCCCAAACTGCGCAGCCGTGTGGGAATGGTGTTTCAGCATTTCGAGCTGTTCCCCCACCTGAGCGTGACCGAAAACCTCAC
>JBDKEX010000057.1:0-13745 GCA_039798985.1 Pseudomonadota bacterium
CAGCGGTTTTGCAACCAAAGTGTGATTTCTTTGTTGGTTTGCCGCCACAAACGCCTGCAGGAGGGGCCCGCTGCATGGGGGTTTGCCTGGGGTTGTCAAAAAAACTCACCTCAAAACCGCAGTTGAGGCCATAATGTGCTCGCGCGGTTCGTCTTGGGCGAATTGCGCAGTGATAGGTGATCGGTCAGTTTCGCGCCACAGCGGCCAACCCAGTGGATTTGTCGTGTAACCGGGGCTCCATCGCTATTTGTTTTGTGTTTTTCTCGAGGAGTCCCTCAATGGGCAACAAACTGTACGTCGGCAACCTGCCATACACGGTGCGCGACGGCGATCTGGAACAGGCTTTCGGCGCTTTCGGCAATGTGAGCAGCGCCAAAGTGATGATGGAACGCGACACTGGCCGCTCCAAAGGCTTCGGCTTTGTGGAAATGGGCAGCGATGCTGAAGCGCAAAGCGCTATCAACGGCATGAACGGTCAGATGCTGGGCGGTCGCAGCCTGGTGGTGAACGAAGCACGTCCGATGGAAGCCCGCCCCCCCCGCAGCGGTGGTGGTGGTTTCGGCGGTGGCCGTCGTGAAGGCGGTTTTGGTGGTGGCGGCGGCGGTGAAGGCGGTTTCCGCAGCCCCTACGGCGGCGGCGGTCGTCGTGAAGGTGGTGGCGGCCGCGGCGGCTACTGATCTGGTCAAGCGGCCTTGCGCCGCTTAACGCAAAAAAGCCCTGCAGCGCTCGCGCCCAGGGCTTTTTGTTTGGGTGCGCCTTTTTACTGTGCAGCAAGTCGGGCCTGCACCCGGCCATCGAATTGAGCAATTCCGGTTTTTTCGCTGTAGTGCATGCGGCTGGCCGTGATTTGGTTGCCGCCTTGTGCCAGCAACACCGGTTCGAGCGATTCAATCACCCGTTGTGTGGTGTCGAGTCGAAAATGCTCACTTTGAAACCGGAGCGAGTCTTTCGACTCAGGTGTTTTTGCGGTGCGCTCGACACGGGCATTTTGCTTGAGCACGAACTCAGTTTGCTCGGCATTGGCCCACAAGGTGTGGGCTGTGGCGCGGGTGCGGCTGCCGTCGTTCCCCACGGTCAGAATGCGCGGCTGGTCCACTTCGAGCGTGCGAGTGTCTGGGTAATGCCGCAGTTCCTGGCCGGTTACTTCGCTGCGCAACGCGCCCGTGGCGTGGTAGTCGCGCATTGCAAAACCGCGCATGTAGTAGTCGGGCTCATGCACCAGCGGTTTGGCGGGTGCCTCGGGTTCGGGTTCCGGCGCGGACTTGACGATCCAATAACTGCCCATGGCCAACCCCGCCATCAGCAGCACCGGCAGGTAAATGGTGATGTGGTCCCACAGGCGGTGACGACGCCAAGCTGTGCTCAAGTCGCCGCCTCCTGCAAAAGGTTGGCATAACGCCCGCTTGCCACCAGCAGCAGGTCGCAACACTCCCGCACGGCGCCCATGCCGGCCTGTGCGGTGGTGACGTGGTGGGCAACAGCCAACAACTCGGTGTGGGCGTGGGGTGGCGCCACCGCAAAGGCGGCACGGCGCAACATGGGCAAGTCGGGCCAGTCGTCGCCCATGGCGGCGGCTTGGTGCCAGTGCAAGCCCAGTTCTTGCAAAATGGATTCGGCCGCGGGGCGCTTGTCTTCGGTGCCAAACCGAGCGTGTACCACCCCGAGGGCCTGCAGACGCTTGCGCAGGGCGGGGCTGTCACGTCCGGTGACGATGGCCGGCGTGATGCCGACACGCTGGAGCAACTTGAGCCCGTGTCCATCCAGGGTGTTGAAGCGTTTGAGGGTTTCGCCCGACTCGCTGAAATACAGGCCGCCGTCGGTCAACACGCCGTCCACATCAAAGAAGGCCACGCGAACCGCTTGCGCCCGCAACAGCAGCTCGGGCGGAAAGTTCAAGGCCGGTGGCAGGGGGGGTAAAGGGGGGTGCATGGTCAAATTACCTTGGCGCGCATCAGGTCGTGGCTGTTGATGGCACCGCACAAGTGGCCTTGCTCGTTCACAACCAGCACGCTGTTGATGCGGTGGGTTTCCATCAACTCCGCGGCTTCAACGGCCAAGGCGCCTGCTGGCACGGTGCGGGGTTGGGGGTGCATCACGTTTTGCGCCTGGATGTTGCGCAAGTCTGCGCCGCGCTCAATCAAGCGCCTCAAGTCGCCATCGGTGAAGATGCCTATGGGCTGGCTTTGTGCGTTTACCACCGCAGTGGCGCCCAAACCTTTGGCGCTGATTTCGCGCATCATCTCGCTCAGGTTGGCGGTTGGGGCGACTTGGGGCACCGCTTCGCCGCTGCGCATCACGTCGCTGACCAGGGTAAGAAGGCGCCTGCCCAAGGCGCCGCCGGGGTGCGATCGCGCAAAATCGTCGGCCCTGAAGCCCCGCGCATTCAACAGCGCGACCGCCAAAGCGTCGCCCATGGCCAACTGCGCGGTGGTGCTGGCTGTGGGCGCCAAGTTGTGCGGGCAGGCTTCTTTCTCCACTTGTGTGTCCAAAACCACGTCGGCATGTTTGCCCAGGCTTGAATCGGAACGCCCAGTCATGGCCAGCAGGGGCACGCCCATGCGTTTGATCAGGGGCAGGATGGCGGTGAGCTCTTCGCTTTCGCCGCTGTTGCTGATGGCCAGCACCACATCTGCGCGTGTGATCATGCCCAAATCGCCATGGCTGGCTTCGGCAGGGTGCACAAACATGGCAGGGGTGCCGGTAGAGGCCAGGGTGGCGGCGATTTTTCGGCCCACATGGCCGCTTTTGCCCATGCCGGTGATGACGACACGGCCCTGGCAGTTCAGACAGAGCTCCGCTGCGTGGGCAAAGCGCAGGTCCAGGCGGTGGGCCATGGCCAGCACGGCTTGGGCTTCGGTGTGCAAGGTTTCGCGGGCCAGTTCAACTGCCAAGTGGGCATCAAATGGGGGCAAAGCGGTCATTTGTGAATTATCTGTGAAGCTTCTGGCACTTGCCTGCCCTTAAGATGGAAGCCATGAATTCTTTGGACATTGCTCTCCTGTACCTGCTGGCCGCGGTGGTGGGTGTGGTTGCGTGTCGGTCCTTGAAGTTGCCGCCTATGTTGGGTTACCTGGCGGTGGGCGTGGTCATCGGCCCAAACGCGCTGGCGCTGGCACAAGATTCGGCGGGCTTGCGCTATTTGGCCGAGTTTGGCGTGGTTTTCTTGATGTTTGTGATCGGCCTGGAGTTCAGCCTGCCCAAACTCAAAGCCATGAAGCGCCATGTGTTTGGCTTGGGTTTGGCGCAGGTGATGTTGACCGTGGTGCTGACGGCGGCGGCTTCTTTTGCGCTGGATTGGCTGCTGCCCCGGTGGTGGAAGATTGAGTGGTACACAGCGGTCGCTCTGGGCGGGGTGATGGCCATGAGTTCCACCGCCATTGTGGTCAAGTTGGTGTCTGATCGTCTGGAGCTGGAATCCGAGCACGGCAAACGCGTCATGGGCATTTTGTTGTTCCAAGACTTGGCGGTGGTGCCCTTGCTGGTGCTGATTCCGGCGCTAGGCTCCAAACCAGACCAGCTGTTCACCAGTCTGGGGGTTGCGCTGTTCAAAGCGGTGATTTTGTTGGGTATTTTGCTGACCGGCGGTCAAAAAGTGATGCGGTGGTGGCTGACCCTGGTGGCAAGGCGCAAAAGCGACGAGCTGTTCATGCTCAACCTGCTGTTGATCACCCTGGGTTTGGCCTGGATGACCGAGCATGCGGGTTTGTCGCTGGCCTTGGGTGCATTTGTGGCAGGCATGTTGATTGCCGAGACCGAGTACAAGCACCAGGTGGAAACCGACATCAAACCTTTTCACGATGTGTTGTTGGGTTTGTTCTTCATCACCATAGGCATGATGCTGGACTGGTGGCTGGTGATTGAACGTTGGCCTTTGGTGCTGTTGTTGCTGACTTTGTCGATCGCGTTCAAGCTGGGCCTGATCACGTTTTTAACCAAGGCCTTCGGCGCGCCTTTGGGCACTTCCCTGCGGGTGGGGTTGTACCTGGCGCAAGCGGGTGAATTTGGGTTTGTGTTGCTCACTTTGGCCCACCAAAACCACCTGGTGCCGCCGGAATTGTTCAATCCGGTGTTGGCGTCCATGGTGGTTTCTATGTTGATGGCCCCGTTTGTGATCATGTTCAGCAACCAGATCGTGATGCGACTGGTGGGCAGCGATTGGCTGATGCAATCGGTGCAAATGACGCAAATCGCCAGCAAGTCGATTGCGGCAGACAAGCATGTGATTATTTGCGGCTACGGCCGTTGCGGACAAAACCTGGCGCGCATGCTGGAGGACGAGCGCATCCCCTACATGGCCCTGGACTTGGACCCCGACCGGGTGCGGCACGCGGCGGCAGCGGGCCATTCGGTGGTGTTTGGTGACGCGGCGCGTTTGCAGGCTTTGAAGGCGGCGGGTTTGAACCGTGCCAGTGCTGTGGTGGTGACCTATTTGGACACCGCGAGCGCCATGAAGGTGTTGAACCACGCACACGAGCATGCCCCCAGCGTGCCGGTGGTGGTGCGCACCTTGGACGACCATGACTTGGAAAAATTCCAGAACGCAGGCGCCACCGAAGTGGTGCCCGAAGCCATTGAAGCCAGCTTGATGTTGGCCAGCCATGCTTTGGCCTTGGTGGGGGTGCCCATGCGCCGTGTGCTGCGCATTGTTCAGCGCCAGCGGGAAGCGCGCTACAGCCTGCTGCGCGGTTATTTTCACGGTGCCGACGATGACAGTGCTGACGACATGGACCAGTCTCGTTTGACCACCGTGACCATTCCGCTGGCGGGCAAGACGGTGGGCCGGTCGCTGCTGGACTTGGCTTTGCCGGCCATGGGGGCCCAGGTGTTGAGCGTGCGGCGGGGCAACGGCAAAACCGTTGCCGTGCAAGATGAACTGGTGTTGCAGGGTGGGGACACCTTGGTACTGGCAGGAACCCCTGAGGTGCTGTCTCTGGCCGAGGGGCTATTGGTTACCGGGCGCTGAAAGGAAAAATGTTGATGGAAACTTCTGCTTACCTGCGTTCGCACATTCGCACCGTGCCCGACTGGCCTGCGCCTGGGGTTCAGTTCCGCGACATCACGCCCCTGCTGCAACACCCGCAGGTGTTTCGGGTGCTGATAGACGCTTTCGTCCACCGCTACATGGCACCGCACCTTCGTCCCACAGTGGTGGCCGGGTTGGATGCGCGTGGCTTCATCATTGGATCTGTGGTGGCGTACGAGCTGGGCGTTGGATTTGTGCCGATACGCAAAAAAGGCAAACTGCCCTTCACCACGGTGGAGGAGACCTACGAGCTCGAATACGGCAGCGCCACAGTGGAGCTGCACACCGATGCCGTGGAACCAGGGGACAGGGTGCTGCTGCTGGATGACTTGATTGCCACCGGGGGCACCATGATGGCGGGCAAACGGCTGTTGGAAAAGCTGGGGGCGCAGGTGCTTGAAGGGGCCGCCATTGTGGACTTGCCGGAACTGGGCGGGAGCGAACGGTTGCGTGCCAGCGGTTTGCCTTTGTTTACTTTGGTCGATTTTCAAGGGCATTGATTTGCCCTTTGGGGCCGGTCAACGAAACTGGGCGTACTGCGTTTCGCTCAGGTTGGGGCCGTCCAGGTCGTCGTGAACCATGGGTTGGGTGGGCGCAAATTCGTTGCGTGAACGGCGGCGGTTTGCGGGTGCCGAAGGCTTGGGCAACGAATCCGAAGCGGCTTGCGACCCAAGCAAACGCCAATACACGTACTTCACCTCAATCTGCAGCAGCTCCTGGGCTGCTTTTTGCAGGGAGGTTTCCAAGGCCGCCAAATGCACCGGGTCGTGTGGAACGCTGTCAGCGTGCACATCCATCAGCACCAAAAATTGATCGCCCATTTTGTCCAGGGTCAGGGCCTTGAACTTGTAGGCGCTGGTGAGCACGCCTGCTCGAATCATGTGTTCTCTGACCAACGCGAACAACTGCTCGCGGCGTTGAGCGCGCACTTCTCGGGCGGTGCCAGGAGTGGCTTGGGCTGACAGCGCTTTGGCGGTCGCTTCTTGGGGTGCGTCGCTCTGCAAAGCTTTGCTTGCAGGCTGACTTTTGTGCAGCCAGTGGGTGATGTTTTTCCAAGCCGATGACAAAGCCATGTGGGTTTCCCGGTAACAGGCGATACAGCGAATTGTGAGGCAAACCCGCCGCGATCCAAACCGTTGCCAGCTGACGCGGGGTGTTAAATCAAAAAAACCCGCAAATACCGGGTTTGACACCATCAGGAACGGGTCGATTTTGGCCGATACTCTAAAAAATGCTTTCCAGCTGACAAGGAGTTCGCATGAGTACCGGAATTCAAGGTGCGGCCACACGGGGTAAGGCCGGGGCAGATTCTTCAGGCAACCAAGGGGCTGCCGAGTTTTTGACTTTCAGGCTGGGTGCCGAGGAATACGGCATCGATATTCTGCGAGTGCAGGAAATTCGCTCTTACGAAGAGCCCACCCGCATTGCCAACTCACCGCACTTCATCAAAGGGGTGGTCAATTTGCGGGGCGTGATTGTCCCGGTGGTGGACTTGCGAATGAAGCTGGGGTGCCAGTCGGTGGTTTACGACGGTTTCACCGTGGTCATTGTGCTCAACGTCAAAGGGCGCGTGGTGGGGGCGGTGGTCGACTCGGTGAGCGACGTGCTGGAACTCTCCCGCGACCAGATCAAGCCCTCGCCGGACATGAACAGTTCGGTTGACACCGACTTCATCACGGGCATTGCCAGCGTGGGCGACCGTATGTTGATACTGATGGATATTGAGTCGCTGATGGGCAGCCCGGACATGGGGTTGATTGACAGCTCCGTGCAGTAATGTCCAGTTTGGGCCGGGTGCCATGAATATTTTGTTTTTGATGCGTCGATACACCATACGGGTTCGTATGGTGGGGGCGATTGCGGTGGTGTTGGCGCTGCTGGTGATGGTGGGCGGCACTGGGTTGTGGGGCATGTACCGCATGCAACATTTCAACACCGAGTTTGTGGAGCACTCGTTTACCGAAATGGTGGCCCTGCGGCAACTCAATGGGGCAATAGGTGACCTGCACCGGTTTGAGCGAGACATGGTCATACAACACGACCAGCCCGCAAATGCCCGGGCCTCCAAGGCCAACTGGGACGGTGCGCTGCGGCAGGCCCAAAAGAGCTTGGGTGCCATATTGGAGGGCGAGGCCGACGACGACAATGCGTTGGTGGCCCAAATCCAGGCGCGCTTGGTGGCGTATGCAACGGCAGTGGATGCCGCGTCGGCCCCCTTGCTCGGTGGCGGCTTGGCCAGCGCAGCAGAGGCGCACAAGGTGCTGGCGGCAGCGCAAATGGCCTTTGCGCAGGTGGACCCCGTCATGAGCAAGTTGCAAAGCTCTCTGGATGAAGAGGTGCGCAGCGCCTATGGCAGTTCGCAGACCTCCAGCGCCAGCACGCTGTGGCTGTTTGCGGCCATGGTTGCGGTGGGGGTGCTGGTGGTGGTGCCTACCACCTTGGCCAACATGCAAAGCATATGCAAACCCCTGGAACAAGCACAAGGTTTGGCGGTGGCCATTGCCCGAGGCGATTTGACCACCCTGCCCGACACCCGGGGCAACGATGAATTGGCGGAGCTGATGCATTGCTTGGAAGACATGCAGAACTCGATCGCGCGTATCGTGTCGGAAGTGCGTTTGGCCACCGACAGCATCCGAGGTGCCAGCGGTGAAATTGCCAGTGGCAACCAGGATTTGAGCGGGCGCACCGAACAAACCGCCAGCAATTTGGAGGAAACGGCGTCTAGCCTGGAACAGCTGACTGACCACGTGCGGCAATCCGCCGAGGCGGCGCGTTCTGCCAGCGGTATGGCGCAGGAGAACGCCGAGGTGGCGCAACGTGGGGGCACCGTGGTGGGGCAAGTGGTGTCCACCATGGGCGAAATTCAGCAAAGCAGCCAAAAAATCCACGACATCATCGGTGTGATCGACGGCATTGCCTTCCAAACCAATATTTTGGCGTTGAACGCCGCGGTGGAAGCGGCCCGAGCCGGCGAGGCGGGCCGCGGGTTTGCGGTGGTAGCGGGCGAAGTGCGCAGTTTGGCGCAACGCAGTGCCGAGGCCGCTCGGGAAATCAAGCATTTGATCAGCGCGAGCGTGGACAGGGTGGGGGCAGGTACTTCATTGGTGCATGAAGCTGGCGAAACCATAGGCGCAATTGTGACCAACGCCTCCAAGGTGGCGTCGTTTATTGCTGAAATCACGGCTGCATCGGGCGAGCAATCGCAAGGTATTGGTGAGGTGAGCCTTGCGGTCAACCAGCTCGATGAAATGACCCAACAAAACGCTGCTTTGGTTGAACAGAGCGCTGCGGCCGCTGAAAGTTTGCGTGAGCAGGCCCAGCGCTTGGCAGAGGTGGTTGCGGTGTTTCAGTTGCCAACTGGGGTTGCCGGCGGGCATGCTCCGTTGCGCCCAGCGGCCACCAGAGGCCACGGCCAAGATCCAGATACTTACGGGGGGCCCGAGCGCCGGACCCGGGCCAGAAGTTGATTTGTTTACCTCGGGTGGGTTGCTCCCCTGGCGATGTTTTTGATGTTTGGAGATTGCTGTGAATTTTTCAAATGTGCGCATTGCCAAGCGCTTGGGCATGGGCTTCGGCCTGGTGTTGCTGATGTTGACCGTGATGATGGGGGTGGGCGTGCTGGAGCTTCGCAACGTCCAGGCCAATATGGACAGCACCTTGGCTTTGGAGCGCCGGGCCCTGATCGCCAGTGAGTGGTCCAACGCCACGCGTTTGAACATCACGCGTGTGCTTGCGATTGCCAAGTCAAAAAATGCGCCCGAGGTGGAGTCCTACTTCAACCCCTTGATTGCGCAGACCACCCAGAAAATCAACGAACTTCAGAAAAGCCTCGAAGAATCGGTTGAATCTGCCGAAGGCAAGGCGCTTCTGGCCAAAGTGGCTCAGTTGCGTGCCGACTACATTGCGGCACGCAAGGCGTACTTTGAAGCGTTGAAGGCGGGGGACGCCGGTGCAGAGGGTCTGTTGTCGGGCAAATTGATGCCCGCAGCAGACGCTTACATGTCTGCCCAGAGCGAGTTGATCAAACTCCAGCACGGTTTTGTGGATCAATACATTGAAGTGTCGCGCAGCGGCGTGGCCTTGTCGGTGCAAATCATCATTGGTCTGGCGGTTGTGGCATTGGCCTTGGGGGTTACAGCAGCCGTGTGGATTGCCCGGTCGGTGACGCAACCGCTGCAAGATGCGTTGAAAGCGGCCCAGAACATGGCGCAGGGTGACCTGACGCAGACCATACGCACCACGCGCAAAGATGAGTTGGGCAATTTGCTGCAAGCGCTTTCTGACATGCAGGGCTCGCTTCAAAAGGCCGTTGGGCAAATTCGCCAGTCCAGTGACAGCATTGCTATGTCCAGCACCGAAGTGGCCAGTGGGAACCAGGACTTGAGCATGCGCACCGAACAGGCCGCGAGCAACCTGCAAGAGACCGCTTCAAGCATGGAAGAACTCACGGCCACGGTCAAGCAAAGCGCAGACGCCGCCAGACAAGCCAACCAGTTGGCCAGCAGTGCGGCCGAAGTGGCCCAAAAAGGCGGGGCGGTGGTCAGCCAGGTGGTTACCACCATGCAAGACATCAACCACAGCAGCCAAAAAATTGCGGACATCATTGGCGTGATTGACGGTATCGCGTTTCAGACCAATATTTTGGCTTTGAACGCAGCGGTGGAAGCCGCCCGTGCAGGCGAGCAGGGCCGCGGCTTTGCTGTTGTGGCGGGCGAAGTGCGCACGCTGGCCCAGCGAAGCGCCCAGGCCGCCAAGGAGATCAAAGACCTGATCAATGCCAGCGTCCAAAAGGTGCAAAGTGGCAGCAGTTTGGTGCAAGAAGCTGGCAGTACCATGGACGAAATTGTGCACAGTGTGCAGCGGGTCACAGACATCATTGGAGAAATCACGGCCGCTTCAAGTGAGCAGAGTGATGGCATCGGGCAGGTCAATGTTGCGATCAATCAACTGGACCAAATGACCCAGCAAAACGCTGCCTTGGTTGAGCAAAGCGCAGCTGCGGCTGAAAGTTTGCGGGACCAGGCTGAACGACTCTCTCAAGTGATCAGCGTGTTCAAAACGGGCGACGCCAGCGGGTACACCCCCGTGACCCGCGCCGCCCCGAAAACCAAAATGGCGCCCCGTACCGGCCCGGGCCAATTGCCACCCCCTAGAGCCGCAGCGGCTCCCAAAGCGCTGGGCAGCGCACGTGTGGGGGCCGGTTTGCCCAGGCCCGCTGCGCTTGCCAAGGCCGTGCCCGCGCCCAAGGTTGCCGCCAAACCCGCTGTCGCACCCAAGGCCGCAGCAGAGCCGCTCAAGCGTCCGGTGTTGAACCAAACAGCCAAAGCCAGCGAAGCGTCCAGCGAAGGCGACTGGGAAAGTTTTTAAGCCGCACCGCCAGCAGGCGAGGATCAGGCCAACATGGATCGCGAACCCACCCTGGAGTCTTTGCAGCGCTTGACAGCGCGGATTCCGGGCATGGTGTACCAGATGCGTCGCCTGGCCGACGGATGGTTTCATTTTCCGTTCGTCAGCGAAGGTATCCAGGCCCTTTTTGAGCTCACACCCAGCGATGTGAGGTACAACGCGGCGCCGCTTTTCCAGCGAATTGACGCCAATGACCGGCGTGCCAATAGGGCCAGTCTGGCCGAATCGGCCAGGACCTTGCAGCCGTGGCAGGCTGTTTACCGAGCCATTTTGCCCAGCGGCATGGAGCAATGGCACGCCACCTCTGCCGTGCCCTACCTGGAGCCCGACGGGGCTGTGGCTTGGTACGGAAACACGCAAGACGTGACAGAGAGGGTTCGAACCGAACGGGCGCTGCAAATTCGTGAAGCGCAGCTTCGGCAGTTGGTGGATTCGGTGCCTGGGCGCCTGTGGTTCAAAGACTTGCAGGGGCGTTTTGTGCTGGGCAATGACGAGGTGGCCCGAGCGTTTGGCGTGGCCACTGCAGACTTGCAGGGCAAAACCGTGCGTGATTTGTCGGCAAACCACGACAAAAAAGACCTGCAAGGTTATGAGGTTACCGACCAACAAGCGCTTGCCAGCGGCACGCCACTGACTTACGAGACCGAGTACGCGGTGTGGCCCGGGGGGCCCAAACGTTCGTATTCGGTGGTGAAGCGGGTGATTTACGGGGCCAACCACGAGCCTTTGGGCATCTTGGGCATTGCCCAAGACATCACCGAAAGCAAGCAAAACCAACTCGAAATTGAGCGCCTGGCGTTTTACGATTCGTTGACGGGCTTGTGCAACCGCCGCTTGTTCAGAGACCGGCTGGAAAAAGCGCAGGTGGCCAGTTCGCGGGGCGATGCTTGGGGCGCGGTCTGTTTTATAGACCTTGACAACTTCAAAGACCTCAACGACACGCTGGGCCACCACATGGGAGATGCCCTGTTGGCACAAGTGGCCGAGCGTTTGCAGCAAACGGTTCGGGAGCAAGACACCGTGGCCCGGCTGGGGGGCGATGAGTTCGTGGTGCTGCTGGAGAATTTGGACTCGGAGCGGCACCCTGCCGCTGTGGCAGCGCATGCCGTGGGGCAGAAAATCCTGAAGGCGCTGAATCAGCCCTATATTTTGGGCGATCACCCCTTGATCAACACCCCGAGCGTGGGAATTACTTTGTTTCGTGGAGACTCCGAAACCGTCGACGAGGTGCTCAAACGGGCCGATTTGGCCATGTACCAGTCCAAAGCGGCGGGGCGAAACACGGTGCGGTTTTTCGATCCTGATATGCAGGCGGTGGTGGTGGCGCGGTCCAGCATTGAGCGGGACCTGCGACATGCTCTGCGCGAACAGGAGTTCCAGCTGTTCTACCAGCCTGTGGTCGATGCGGAGGGCGTGGTTCTTGCCTACGAAGCCTTGTTGCGCTGGAAACACCCGGTGCGGGGCTGGGTGTCGCCGGCGGACTTTATTCCGGTGGCAGAGCAAACCGCCCTGATATTGCCGATAGGCCTGTGGGTGCTGGAGACGGCCAGCCGACGCTTGGCCCAATGGGCTGCCGACCCCGCCACATCCCACTGGGTGTTGGCCGTGAACCTGAGCGCTCGCCAGTTGCGCCAACCCGACCTGGTCGAAACCGTCGTCAACACCTTGAAGGCTGCGGGTGCGCCTGCCCACCGTTTGAAGCTCGAATTGACCGAAGGGCTGCTGCTGCACGACCTGGATGACACGATTGAAAAAATGCGCCAGCTGGCTGAATTGGGCATACGCTTTGCGCTCGACGACTTTGGCACGGGTTATTCGTCTTTGGCCTACCTCAAGCGATTGCCACTGTCTCAGCTCAAAATTGACCAGTCCTTTGTGCGCGACCTTTTGACCGACCCCAACGACGCGGCCATTGCCCGCACCATTTTGCAATTGGCCCAAAGTCTGGACTTGGATGTGGTGGCCGAAGGTGTTGAAACAGTCGAGCAACGCGACTGTTTGGCAGCCATGGGTTGCCCTGCATTCCAGGGCTACCTGTTCGGCCGCCCAGCGCCTATGGACTGATGTTGCCCCTGCTATTGCTCAACCCACCTGCTCACCGCCATGAACGCCCCCATGCCCCCTTGTGTGCTCGACGCCTCGCAAGCCGCTGAATCGGTGCACCAGCTCTGGCGGGGCAGCATTGTGCCGGAACTGCAGCATTACATTGCCATACCGGCTAAATCGCCGGCATTTGACGGCCAATGGTCGGCGCATGGCCACCTTGATGCTGTGGTGCGCCGGGCTGCCGATTGGGTGCTGGCGCAACGTGTGCCGGGCTTGACGCTGGAGGTGCTGTGTTTGCAGACCCCAGACGGCGCGCCCCGCACCCCGGTTTTGTTTTTTGAATTGCCGGCCTGTGGCGGCGCCAACGGCATGCCCGCGCCCGCCAGCGGTGAAACCGTGGTCATGTATGGCCACCTGGACAAACAGCCAGAATTCAGCGGTTGGCGCAGCGATTTGGGCCCTTGGACCCCAAAACTGGTGGATGGCAAACTGTATGGCCGTGGCGGCGCAGATGACGGGTACGCCATCTACGCCAGCATTGCCGCCATACAGGCGCTCAAGGCCCAAGGCGCTGCCCACCCGCGCATCGTGGGGTTGATCGAAACCTGCGAGGAAAGCGGTTCTTACGATCTGCTTCCTTACCTGGATGCGCTGCGAACCCGCTTGGGCACCGTGGGGCTGGTGATCTGCCTGGACAGCGGCGCTGGCAATTACGACCAGTTGTGGCTGACCACCAGCTTGCGAGGCATGGCCAGCGGGACTTTGCGAGTCGATGTTTTGACTGAAGGCGTCCATTCAGGCGATGCCTCGGGTGTGGTGCCTTCGAGTTTTCGGATTTTGCGGCACGTGCTCGACAGGCTTGAAAACAGCGCCACAGGGCACCTGCTGCCCTCGAATTTCCATTGCGAGATTCCTGTGGACCGACTGGCGCAAGCCCAAGCAACCGCGGCCATATTGGGCGACGAGGTTTACAAACGCTTCCCCTGGGCGCACCACGATTGTGGGGGGTCGACTGCATTCGCTTTGCCCACCACCGCCGATCCGGTGGAGGCCCTGCTGCAACGCACCTGGCGCCCAACGCTGAGCGTGACCGGTGCCGAGGGCCTGCCCACGCTCGAGAACGCCGG
Organism: Pseudomonadota bacterium; assembly: GCA_039798985.1. Classification (GTDB taxonomy): domain Bacteria; phylum Pseudomonadota; class Gammaproteobacteria; order Burkholderiales; family Burkholderiaceae_C; genus JBDKEX01. The sequence continues at coordinate 13,606 of JBDKEX010000057.1, forward strand.
CAATGTGCTTCGACCCTACACCGCTTTCAAATTGAGCCTGCGGTTGCCACCCACCGTACAGGCCGATCTGGCGGTGCAAGAGCTGAAAACCCTGCTGGAAGACAACGCGCCCTACCAAGCCAAGGTCACATTTGAGCCCC
>JBDKEX010000058.1:0-10111 GCA_039798985.1 Pseudomonadota bacterium
TCGAGTGGGCCAGATGCGCGTGCCGATCGGCGTGTTCGGCATGATTTTCGAAAGCCGTCCCAACGTGACCATCGAGGCGGCCAGCCTGTCGATCAAGAGCGGCAATGCCTGCATCTTGCGCGGTGGCTCCGAAGCCATCGACTCCAACAAGGCCTTGGCCCGTCTGGTGCAACAAGCCCTGTCTGAGAGTGGCTTGCCTGTGGATGCGGTGCAATTGGTGCAAACCACCGACCGCGCAGCCGTGGGCCAGCTGATCACCATGCCCCAGTTTGTGGACGTGATCATCCCGCGCGGCGGCAAGGGCTTGATCGAGCGCATCAGCGCCGAGGCCAAGGTGCCCGTCATCAAGCACCTGGACGGCAATTGCCACACCTATGTGGACGACCCGTGCGATATGGCCATGGCCGTGAAAGTGGCTGACAACGCCAAGACACAGAAATACAGCCCCTGCAATGCCACCGAGAGTCTGCTGGTGGCGCGCGGGGTGGCGGCCGAATTTCTGCCCAAAATCGGCGCCGTTTACGCCCAAAAAGGCGTGGAAATGCGCTGCTGCCCCGAGTCCAAAAACCTTTTGGCGGCGGTGCCCGGCGCCCAACTCAAAGACGCCACAGAACAAGACTGGTATGAGGAGTACCTGGGCCCGGTCATCAGCGTGAAAGTGGTGGCCGACGTGGACGAGGCGATTGCCCACATCAACCACTATTCCAGCCACCACACCGAATCTATTTTGACCACCGACCACGTGCACGCGCAAAAATTCCTGCGCGAGGTGGATTCAAGCAGCGTGATGGTCAACGCCAGCACCCGGTTTGCAGACGGCTTTGAATACGGTTTGGGGGCTGAAATCGGCATCAGCACCGACAAGTTCCACGCGCGCGGCCCCGTGGGCGTGGAGGGCTTGACCTCGTTGAAATACGTGGTGCTGGGCGAAGGTGAAGTACGGGGTTGAATTGACACGACCTGTGGGTGTTGATTTGCGGGCGCAGCCTGCGGCGGCTCAAACGCCGTCACCGGCGGCCCAGGCATACAACCGCGAACTGCAACGGGTCGAGCGCCTGCACAGCCAGCTCGACCGCCTTGAACAAACCTGCCTGGCACACCAAGCAGCTGTGGCAGCAACCCTGCACCCGTTGAAACAAAAACACGCTTTGTGTTTGCAGAAAATGCTCGCACTATTGCACCCGCACCTGGATGAGCCCCGCAACTTGAGCAAAAGCCAGCTCGCCACCTTGCGCGGGGTGGTTTGCCAAATGGCTTTGCAACTCATGAAGGCCGGTGCGCCAGGCATGGCTGAACTCCACGACCGCTACAGCCCACAAACCCTGGCCCAAATAAAACGGGCCCAAGCCCAGGCTTTGCGCCAAGAATTCAGCGCTTGGTTGGGGGAGGACTTCCATCAGGCTGACGAATGCCACGATCCCGACGCGGTTTTGCGCGAGGCCGTGGCCCAGTGGCAAGCCAGCAAGGCCGAAAAGCAGGCCAAACGGCAAGCCAAGACCGAGGCCCGAAACGCCAAACGCCAAGCTGCAAATCCGCTGCAGCAGCTTGGGGCTGACGCAGAGCATGACGCCCACGCCTTTTTGCGCCAACTGTACCGGCAGCTGGCCAGCGCTTTGCACCCCGACCGTGCGACCGACGAAGCGGAGCGCCAGCGCAAAAACACCCTGATGGGCGAAGCCAACGCCGCCTATGAGCGCAACGACCTGCTCGCCCTGCTGAGGCTGCAACTGCAAGCCGAGTTGGTGGCCCCCCTCCCTTTGGGAAGCGCGCCAGACAAACGCCTGCATAGCATGACGCTTTTGCTCAAGCAGCAGGCGGCTGCGCTGGAACGCCAGCGCCAAGCCGAACAACAACGCTGGACCCGCCTGCTGGGCCTGGATTGGGGCAGTCCCTTGCTAGCCGAGTTGCTGCAATCCCGGCTGCTGGCCGAAACCGAGCAACTGCAACGCACGCTGGCCGACGCAGAAGCTGCCTTGACGCAGATACGCGAACTGCCCACCTTGAAGGCGTGGTTGAACCACCAACGCGGCATGGCGGCCCCGACGCCTGACGGGCTGGGATAATCGCCTCATGGCAAACAAACAACGTGTGGTGGTGGGCCTGAGCGGCGGGGTCGATTCCGCCGTCAGCGCCTACCTGCTCAAACAACAGGGCTATGAGGTCATCGGCATCTTCATGAAAAACTGGGAAGATGACGACGACAGCGAATACTGCTCCAGCCGGCAAGACTGGCTCGATGCGGCCAGTGTGGCCGACGTGGTGGGCATCGATATTGAACACGTCAACTTTGCCACCGAGTACAAAGACCGGGTGTTTGGCGAATTTTTGCGTGAATACCAAGCCGGACGCACCCCCAACCCCGACATCCTGTGCAACGCTGAAATCAAGTTCAAGGCCTTTTTGGACCATGCCTTTGCGCTGGGGGCCGACAAAATTGCCACCGGGCACTACGCCCGGGTGCGTTTGAACGAAGCCACAGGCCAACACGAACTGCTCAAAGGCCTGGACCCTTTGAAGGACCAAAGCTATTTTTTGCATCGCCTGAACCAGGCCCAACTGAGCAAAACCCTGTTTCCGGTGGGCGAGTTGCCCAAAACCGAAGTGCGCCGCATTGCCGCCGAAATCGGGCTGCCCAACGCCAAGAAAAAAGACTCCACCGGCATTTGCTTTATTGGGGAACGGCCGTTCCGTGATTTTTTGAACCGCTACATCCAAAAGGAACCGGGCGCCATTCGCGACGATCAGGGCCGCGAAATCGGCCAACATGTGGGCCTGAGTTTTTACACGCTGGGGCAGCGCCAGGGTCTGGGCATCGGCGGCGTAAAAGACAAAACCGCCCCCAAGGGTGGCGGAGAACACGCCCCTTGGTTTGTGGCCCGCAAAGACCCCACCACCAACACCTTGTGGGTGGTGCAAGGGCACGACCACCCTTGGTTGCTGTCGCCTCAATTGTTGGCTTTGGACGCGAGCTGGGTGGCGGGCACCCCGCCCACCCTGGGCCATTGCGGCGCCAAAACCCGCTACCGGCAGGCCGACGCAACCTGCCAGGTGGTTCAAGCCAACGCCAGCGGTTTTGAATTGCAATTTGACACGGCGCAGTGGGCGGTAACCCCCGGTCAAAGTGCTGTGCTTTACGACGGTGATGTGTGCTTGGGCGGCGGAGTGATTGACCGCGCCACGGCCACAGAACGCAGCTTGCCTGCGATTCCCGCACCCGTGCTCAAGCGCAAAAAACAGGCTGCAAAACGGGCGCCAGCCGCCGGCCCGGGGGCCGACATCAAGCCGCCACGCTGACCCGGTCCCGGCCTTCCTGTTTGGATCGATAAAGCGCGGCATCGGCGCGCGCGATCCAATCCTGGGCGGTCTCACCCGCCGACAACTGCGCCACCCCCGCAGACACGGTCACCGTCAACACCACCTCGTTGGTGGTGCGGTTGCGCAATCGCATGGCCTTGGTGCGCTGGCGAACCCGCTCGGCCACCTCAGCGGCTTCTTTCAAAGAAGCGTTGGGCAACAAAATCGCAAATTCTTCGCCGCCATAACGGGCAACCGTGTGCGCAGGGTCTGTCACCGTCGCGTTGAGCACTTCGCCCAAGGCCTTCAACACCCGGTCCCCCATCAAATGCCCATGCCCGTCGTTGATGCGCTTGAAATGGTCAATGTCCAACATCACCAATCCATGGGTCTCGCCTTCAGCCATGGGCTGTTTGAAGAAGGTGTCAAATTTGTGGTCCAGCCCTTTGCGGTTGAGCACGCGCGTCAGGTTGTCCACAAAAGACTCTTCTCGGGCTCGGTCCAGATCAGCGCGCAACTTGTCAATTTCTTGCTTGCTGGCCGCCACCTGGGCCTGCAACTGGGCCGCGGAGTCTTGCATAACCTGCGTCTGCGCCAGGGTTTGCCGCAACGCCGCCTGCAACTGTGGGCTGGGTTGAGACTCCAGAGCGTCGGTCAAATCTTTGAGCTGCGCGCCAAAGGCACCGGCGTGTTGGCCCGTGTCGCTGGCGCTTTTTGCCATGCCCTGCATCACCTGCTGAAAGTCTTGGCTGATGCGTTCCATGGTGGCCGAGTCCACGCCGGCAATGTGCTGCTGGTACAAGGCCTGTACAGAATCGTCCCCCAACTTGGGTTCGGATTGATGCAAGCGGTCAATCGCCTGTACCAAACCAGCGTTGATGCCTGCCGCGTACTCATACCAAACGGTGTATGTAACCGGGTTGAATGCCGCGCTGTTCTGGTTCATCAAACCTAGCGCAGCACGCAGCAACTCAGCGCTTTTTTCTTTGGATTCGGTATACAACATGCTTTCTGCCCAAGGGGTTGCCCAGACGGCCGAGCTGCCATTTCAGCTGTAGCCCAATGCCAGACCATTGTATACACGGCGCATTCTGTTTTGATACAAATACACCCAAGCATTGACCGGACATTGGGCACCCAAACAGCCCCAAAAACAAAACCCCACTCCTCGCGAAGTGGGGTTGACGGGGCTGCGCCGCAGAAAAACAGTTCTATTTTGACTTAGAACGGAATGTCGTCATCCATATCGTCAAAACCGCTGGCAGAAGGCGCAGGGGCTGGCGCAGGCCGTTGGGCAGGCGCAGCCGCGCGTGCGGGAGCTGCAGCAGCACGGGGCGCATAGGCACGTTGCGCGGGTTCTGCGCCGTCGTCCATGCCCGGCCCGCCCATGCCCTCACGCCCGCCCAACAACTGCAGCTCGGTGGCCACAATGTCAACGGTGTTGCGCTCAACACCCGACTGATCGGTGTATTTGCCGTATTTCAAACGGCCTTCCACATAAATCGGGCGACCTTTTTTCACATATTCGCCGGCAATTTCAGCCAAACGGTCGTAAAAAGTGACCCGGTGCCACTGGGTGTCTTCCACGGTTTCGCCGCTGTTTCGGTCTTTTCGGCGGCTGCTGGTGGCCACGCTCACATTGGCCACAGCTTGACCGGAGGGCAGGTAGCGGATTTCCGGGTCGCGGCCACAATTGCCCACCAAAATCACTTTGTTCACAGATGCCATGGTGCTGGTTATTCCTCTCTAATTTGGGGTGAAGCCAATGCCGCATTGTGCAACATTTGGCGCCAGGCCTTACTTGGCCACAGGCACCTGCATGGGCCAGGCCACGGCCAACCACACCAGGGTCAACACAGCGCACGCTGCAAACAAGCCCTGCGCCCCCAGGTGGCTGACCAACCACCCCCCAGCGGCCCCACCCACAAAAAAGCCCACCGATTGCAACGTGTTGTACACGCCCAGCGCGGCCCCCCGCGCATGGGCTGGCGCCAAGCGTGAAACCAAGCTGGGTTGACTGGCCTCCAGGGTGTTGAAGCCAACAAAAAACACGAACAACGCAAAGCCCAGCCAACCCACCGGGGCATGGTTGGCAGCGCTGAAGCCAAACAGCGCTTGCACCGACACCAACAAACCAATGGCCAACAAAAACACCGCACGCAAATAACCTTTTCGCTCCAAACGAAACAGCGCACCGCCCATGACCAAAAAAGACAACACCACTGCGGGCAAGTACACCTGCCAGTGGGCTTCTTTGGGCAAACCCGCTTGCACCAACAACCCGGGCACGGCCACCCACATGGCCAGTTGAACCGCATGCAACACGAACACACCCCAGTTCAACCGCAACAAACCGGCGTGTTGCAACACGTCACGCAAACCAGACCGACCTGCATCCACCTGCTGCGCTGGCTCGGGGGGCACCACCCAAGCCACCACGGCCATGCCCAACAACGCAAAACAACTGGTCAAAGCAAACAAGCCCGACAAGCCCACCGCAGCCGCCAACACCGACGAAAACACCAGCGAGAACGCAAACATCAGCGCAATGCCTATACCGACCAAAGCCATGGCTTTGGTGCGCACGCTGTCCCGGGTGACATCGGCCACAAACGCTGTGACCGCCGCCGATATGGCGCCCGCACCTTGCAAAGCGCGGCCAGCAATCAGTGTGTTGAGATCGGGGGCCCATGCTGCCACCCCACTGCCCGCGGCAAACAGCGCCAACCCCCACAAAATAACCGGCTTGCGGCCCCAACGGTCCGATGCAACGCCCAGCGGAATTTGCAGCAGGGCTTGGGTCAGCCCATAGATCCCCATTGCCAATCCAACGCGGGCAGGGTCGTCGCCCCCGGGGAACTTGGCGGCCTCCAGCGCAAATACAGGCAGCACCAAAAACAAGCCCAACATGCGCAAAGCAAATATGCTGGCCAGCGACAAGCTCGCTCGTCTTTCGAGCGCGGTCATTCGAACAGGGGTAGGGGTATCTGAAACAGGCACAGTCAAAAAACCATCGCCGCACCACTGGGACGCGGTCGGGCTCAAATCAAATTCAAGTGAGGGAACAGCCTCTATTGTCCCCGACCTGGACACTAGCCGTTGAGCAAGGCGCTGCGATAAGCACCGCAACCGATCAACAGGTCGTTGCTGATCGGCATGACAAACGAAGATTTGGCGCGCACGGCACCCGTTTGCAGGTTGATGATGTTGTATTCGACCCAACCACCGCCGTTGTCGGCCTGGTACCAAGCGTCGGCCAGGAGCTTGTTGGCGTCCAAACCAGGCGCATCGTGCAAGCGGGTGTTGGCGCGGGCCCTGTCCATGCCCATCACGTGGTAAGTGCCTTCGCGGTCAAACACAAAAATGTAGAGGTCGCGGTCAACAAATATGCCGCTCTTGTTGTAAAAATCATCGCAAGCACGGCTGTAACCCACCTTGGCAATGTGGTCGATGGCTTTGTTCACCAGCTCAAAAGCTTCGTCTGCGGTGCCTTGGCGCAGCTTCATGTGCTTGACGGCGGAGTCCAACTCGTTGGTGCGCCCCATGAGCCCCGAGGCCCTGTGGGTGGTGCGGTCCACCATTTCGGCATTTTCGTAGGTCAGGGAGTCCAGATCCCCCACAGCCACCACCACCTCCTTGAGCGAGGTGCTTTGCTGGCTGCTGGCCGATGCCATGGTGTCGATGCGGGCTGAAATATCCCGAATACCTCGGACCAAGGTGTCCATGACATCGTTCACAGAGCCAATTTCGCGGACCGTGCCTTTCACACGCCCGGTGGACTCGGCGATGAGTTGCCGAACCTCGCTGGCAGCCGCCTGGCTGCGTTGGGCCAAGTTGCGCACCTCTGCCGCCACCACCGCAAACCCACGCCCTTGCTCACCCGCACGCGCAGCTTCCACAGCGGCGTTCAGGGCCAGAATATTGGTCTGGAAAGCGATGCTGTCGATGGTTCCGATGATCTCGTTCATGCGCTCGGAGGTGGCTTGGAGCGTGTTCATGCCACTCATGGTTTGGTGCATGAGGGAACTGGCGCGTTCGGTTTCGTGGTGCAATTCATTGGTGACCCGGCTGATTTCCTGGGCAGAGGTGGCGTTGACCTCCACGGTATCGGCCACGCTGCGCACATTCGACGCCGCCTGTTCCAGGCTCGCGGCCTGTGACTGGGTGCGCCCCGACAGGCTCTGGCTGTCGTCCACCAACTGCCTGCCCACATGGCTGAGCACCGCCGCCGCACTGCGCACATCGGCCACCAGCTCCGACAGGCGAAGCATCATGCCGCCGAATTTTTGGCTGATGAACGCGAATTCGTCAGCGCCCTTGACCTCAACGTCTGCCGTTAAATCACCCAGCGTTGCCAGCTCCATGGTTTCACTCAGGCGTTGCAAGCCCGACACGGTGGCAGAGTAAAAAGCCACCATGCCATAGCTCAGCAACAACAACACCACCGAGCAGCCCACCACCACCTGAACAATGCCTGTGCCCAGACTTTCTGCCCGCTCGCTCAACACGGTTTGCAATCGCACGCTGAGGTCTTTGGAGAATTGCTGTTGGGCTTCAATGGCCTGGGTACCGGCATTGAAATAGGCTTGAGGGTCGCCGCTGAGGTTGCCCGCCCCCAAGGTGCTTGCAACCATGCCAGCGTAGCCGTTGCTCAAGCGTTCCAAGTCCCCCCAACTGGCCGGAGGGACTTCTCCGGCGCGCCGCAACGAATCCAGCCGATCCTGCAAGTTGCGCAGTTGGCCCGTGAGCTGAGTGGCCAGGCCGCCCACCCGTACCGCAGCGGTGATTGAACCATTGCCTTCGGCAGCAGCGGTCATGGCAGCCGCCCCCAAACCTCGAATTTGCCCGGTCACCTCGGTCAGCGGAATGATGCGCTCGACCACAATATCCATCAGGAAGTAGGAGTTGGCCACCGGGTCCAGGAGCAAGCCAGAGGTCTCGCCGGTCAATGAAGCCAGTTTGCGCAAGCGTTCTACTTGTTCGGTGTGCCGGCCGAACACCTCAATGCGCTGTGCGGGCTCCATCTTGCCGCTGATCAAACTGGTCACTTCTTGTTTGATGGGGCCCCAACTGCCGCCCAACCCCAGTTGCGGCTGCTGGCTTATCTCAACTTCAAGTGCCGCAAGGGCGGCGCGCAATTTGTCGCGTGTGGCGCTTTGTGCGGGCTCCATGGCCGCATTTCCCGCCAACAGGCTGTTCGTCTGCCCCCTGTGCATTTGCACCAGCGCGGTCACGTGGGTAATGTGGTTGACCACCTGGAGTCCACGGGCTTCGTTCAGTGCAGTTTCGCGCTGCTCCCACAAGGACTGGCACAACACAAAGGCCACCATCAACAAGGGAATCACCAGGACGGAGGCCATGGCTATCAACTTGACCGGCATGCTCAACCGCTGCATAAGCCTTACAGCGGGACGAATGAAACTGCTGGTGGTGTGCGATTGGGACATGGTGCCGAAATGATAAACGCAGAAAATGGTTCAGGCTAACGAAGTGCGGCACGCATTTGGTCAATGACCGATTTGTAATCGGCTTTACCAAAAATCGCACTGCCGGCCACGAAGGTATCGGCACCGGCATCTGCGACTTGACGAATGTTGTCTGTTTTGATGCCCCCATCTACCTCCAGCCGAATGTCTTTGCCACAAGATTCGATGCGCTTACGCGCCGCTTCAATTTTTCGCAGCGCAGAATCAATAAAGCTTTGCCCCCCAAAACCCGGGTTGACGCTCATGATGAGGATGAGGTCGATGTCATCAATCACCCAATCCAGCACGTCCAGCGGCATGGCGGGGTTGAAGGTGAGGCCCGCCTTGCACCCTTTGGCTTTGATGGCCTGCACACTGCGGTGAACATGGGCCGAGGCATCGGGGTGAAAACTGACCAGGTCGGCGCCGGCGTCAATGAAGGCACTTGCCAAGGCGTCTACGGGCTGGATCATCAAATGCACATCGATTGGCACCGGCACACCTTCGGGCGTTTTGGCATGCGGTTTGAGCGCCTGGCACACCATGGGCCCAAAAGTGAGGTTGGGCACGTAGTGGTTGTCCATCACGTCAAAGTGAATCCAGTCGGCGCCCGCGGCAATCACATTGCGCACCTCTTCGCCCAAACGGGCAAAATCGGCAGAGAGTATGGATGGAGCGATGCGGAAAGTGGTCATGTCTGGCACACAAAATCAGTACGGTGAAGTGCCCGATTCTGGCAGGAAACGACCGGCCGTCGGCACTGGGCGACAATTGCCCGATGGCACCCCACGTTTTGACCGAAGACAGCACGCTCGCACCGCATGCCACCCCCACCCAGGAACCCCAAAATGGGTGAATTTGAGCTGATCAAGCGTTACTTCCAAGGCCCCAGCCAAGCAGGCCCCAGGCCCCCCGGGGTCAGCTTGGGCATAGGGGACGACTGCGCTTTGCTGGTGCCCCGCGCCGGCATGGAACTGGCCGTTTCAAGCGACATGCTGGTTGAGGGGCGGCACTTTTTGTCGATTGCAGAACCTGGCGGCCTGGGCCACAAAACACTGGCAGTGAACCTGAGCGACTTGGCGGCCATGGGCGCCGAGCCGCTTTGCTTCACGCTCGCGTTGGCTTTGCCGCAAATTGACGCGGGCTGGCTGGAGAAGTTCAGCCAGGGCCTGATGGGATTGGCCCATGATTGCCAGTGCCCCTTGGTGGGGGGGGATACCACCAGAGGGCCCCTCAACCTGTGCGTCACCGTGCTGGGCCAAGTGCCGCCGCACCAGGCGTTGCGCCGACAAAATGCCCAGCCAGGCGACGACATCTACATCAGCGGAACACTGGGCGATGCCCGCCTGGCC